>NZ_JBAVZJ010000261.1:0-21190 GCF_049588695.1 Robiginitalea sp. | reverse complement strand
GTACGCTTATATTTGTGTCAGGAGCTTTCGGTGAAGCGGGAATCGGCTTCCATCAGGGTACCGCAGTTTTCACAGGTCCTTAACTCTCGTGAACCGTAAAACGCTTCAAAATATGGAAGAAAATCCGTTTCGATATCTTCCAGTGTAAAATAGACCTCGTGTAGTTTATGATTGCAGGACTCGCAATACCAAAGCAGGCCATCACGGAGTTTTAAATGTTCTCTTTTCCTCTCGACCACCAGGCCTATAGAACCCGCGTGCCTCACCGGGGAATGGGGGATTTTTGCGGGGTGAAGGTACATGTCTCCCGGGCCGAGTTTCAGGGTTTTCTTTTTCCCGTTTTGCTGCACATGCACCTCGATCTCACCTTCGATCTGGTAAAAAAGCTCTTCAGTTTCATTGTAGTGATAATCCTTACGGGCATTGGGGCCACCGACGACCATAACAATATAATCTGCAGCCTCTGTGTACAGGTTTTTATTGCCCACCGGGGGCTTTAATTCATCCCGGTGATCTTCGATCCATTGAGTGAGGTTAAAAGGGGGGAGTATATCCATAGCGTTCGTTTTTAGTGGTTTTAAAGATAACTAAAAACCGAAACGGAGTAATGGTAGAGAAAAATGTAAAGCGATAAGAAGCCCAATGGAGAATTGCGGACTATTGTAAATAAAACAATTGGGTATAATAAAGATTGCCCTGAGGATCTTCTTTAATGCTAATGGCCGTGTGGGTATAGTTGCCCTCCATAGTCTTTTTATGAGATTCGCTCTGCAGCCACCCTTGCAAAGCTTTTAAGGCCGAATCGTAATTGCGGGCCACATTCTCCGAAACCGCTTTGGCAGCGACTTTGGAGGAAATCCCAGAAGCCCTGGCGCTGAAGTTGTCGTGATTCAACGAGCCCGTCGCAATCATGTAGTCTGTATGCGTATTGGCATATTGGTAAGCGACTTCACTAAAAATGAGGGATGTTTGTCCTAAAGTCTCCCGATGCGCATTTACCAGATCCAATAATTCGCGTTCCATTGCAGTGACATTCTGGGCAACAGGGTACTCAGGGCTCACGTCAGATTCCTTTGAACAGGAAACGACTGCAATTAGACATAATGCCACAACGGCATACTGTAATTTCGTTTTCATATAGTGTTCTCTCCTTGCAGGCTGGCTACGAAGGGTAAGAAGAGGAAAGTTCTCGGGTTTCCTCTCATTTGGGAACCCTAATATTACTTAAAACATCAACACCATGTCAAATAGGCCAATAAAATTTCGATTAAATGCTCAATCTGTCCGGGAACGGATGAAATGCACATTGTAAGGGTCAGAATATCACCTATAAAGCACGAAAAACCAACACTTTATGTAAGAAAAAGCTACTGAAATGGAGTGTAGTCGAGAATCGATTTAGACTCGAGAACACCTGAAAATACCAGCCCTCCCGTTTCCTTAATCGGCTCGTAGAGGACGGATTTTTCAAAAAAATCCGGGGCGATAAGATCAAGTGGTTGGTTGGCCCGTTCGAGAAAACTGAGTAGTGCGCCCAGGATGATGGCTACTTTTACCAGTCCAAAAATACCTCCGGCAATTTTGTTCAACAGGCCGAGCATGGCAAAATTCGCGACCTTGGTAAGAAGTTTTGCGAGTATATGCACTCCAAAGAGCAAGGCCAGAAAAGTTAGGATAAAGGCGGTAATTTTAACGCCAGTTTCATTCCAATCCAATTGCTGGCTTAAATAGTCTGAGATGAGATAGGAAAAGTGGATGGCCCCGTAGAATGCCACTATGATTGCCAGTATTGAGGCGACCTCAACAAAAATACCATTTCTCCAGCCCCTGTAGAACCCGTAGGCCAAAAACGCGGCAAGAATAATATCCAGGGTCTCCATACCAGAATTTTAACAAATATAGCCATTGATTTGTATCTTTGGCCGCCGTTGAGAGTTCAATTTAAACAGAGAGAATGTCGCGTGATCCACTTCTAAAGGAAAGATGGGAAATACTATCCGGAAAGCTTTCTGAACAGTTCGCAGAGGGGGCTCCCCTGGAGTTGGATGCCATCATTTACCTGATCGGTGTACAGGAACTCGGACAGGTGCATCGCAACTTCAAAAAGGATGAGAAAATCAATTTAATGCACATTGCGATCTGCCGCCTTCTCGAGCCCTATGGCTATTATGAATTTGACCATTTTGATTCCGAAGGCTGGCCGCACTACACACTTGTGGAAGCCCTTCCGACTTTAAAGGCCGGGGAACAGTCAGTGCTTATGAAAGAAGCCATCGTTTCCTACTTTACAGAGAAAAGTTATTTGGAATGAAAGGAGGATATTACGCAGTGATTTTTACTTCCATACGCACGCCGGAGGATGAGGCAGGGTATGCAGATATGGCCGAAAGCATGTACGAACTCGCTGCCCAACAACCAGGATTTATCGCCGTGGAACACGCCCGGGAGGCCATTGGAATTACGGTGAGTTACTGGGAATCCCTGGAGAGTATTGCTCAGTGGAAATCTCAGACAGAACATCTTGTTGCCCAACACCAGGGTCGAATGCGGTGGTATGAATCCTATCGCATTCGGATATGCAAGGTGGAACGGGAATATGGATTCCACCAACCAGAATCCTCTTTCCAGCGCCTTTAATGATAGCAATTCCATAACAATACAAGCGTTGGAGCGGACTTGTGAAAGTCTTATTTTTGAGAAAATCTCAATCACTAATGTACGAATCACTTCCTTTTTCCGCACGTAACCGCGCAGCAGACATTTCCAACCTACAAAAAGGGAACACAGACCTCATGGTTATCGGGGGGGGCATCACGGGAGCCGGCATTGCTTTGGATGCCGCTTCCAGGGGGCTGAAGGTAGTACTTCTCGAGAAGGGAGACTTTGCTTCCGGTACGAGCAGCAAATCGACTAAACTCATCCACGGGGGACTCCGCTATCTCAAGCAATTCGATTTCTGGCTCGTCAAGGAAGTGGGTTCTGAACGCGCCATTGTTCATAAACTTGCCCCTCATCTGGTATTGCCGGAAAAAATGTTGCTACCGCTCATCGAAGGAGGTTCTTATGGAAAGTGGCTCACTTCGATCGGCCTGAAAGTATATGATATTTTGGCCCAGGTTGGGGGGGATGACAAGCGGAGAATGCTCGAGAAAAAGGAAGCCATGCAGCTTGAGCCGCTTCTCCCGAAAAAGGGTTTAAAAGGAGCTGGATATTACGCCGAATACCGGACTGACGATTCCAGGTTGACCATTGAGAACATCAAAACGGCCCTGAAGTACGGTGCCAGGGCGTTAAACTATGCCGAGGTGACCGATTTTGTGTATACTCCAGAGGGGAAGGTCTGTGGGGTTGCGGTTCAGGATCAGATTAGCGGGGAAACTTTTGAAGTCCGTTCCAGTTATGTCATCAGTGCAGCGGGCCCCTGGGTAGACGAACTCCGGAGTATCAACCGCAGTAAAAAAGGGAAGCGCTTACACCTGACCAAAGGGGTGCACCTGGTCTTTCCCCATGAGAAACTGCCGGTGAAGCAATCGGTGTATTTCGATGTCCCGGATGGGAGGATGATTTTTGCGATACCCCGGGGAAAAATTACCTATGTGGGCACCACGGATACCAACTATAACTCTGACAAGGATGAGGTACATACCGATTTTGCAGACGCCATTTACCTGATCTCTGCTGTAAACAATATGTTTCCGGATATTGAACTCGAAATGTCCGATATCATTTCATCATGGGCTGGTCTGAGGCCCCTGATTCACGAGGAGGGCAAATCTGCTTCTGAACTTTCCCGAAAGGATGAAATATTTACCTCGGATTCTGGTCTGATCAGTATCGCCGGTGGAAAACTCACCGGGTATCGGAAGATGGCGGAGCGGGTAGTAGACCGCATCGTAAGTCAGATCGATGAGGATGAGGAAGGTCGGGAGGTATCGGATTGTAAGACGGAAGAAATACCCCTGTGCGGGAGTGATTTCAAGAACTTTAAACAGGTACAGAAGTATATGGCCAGGGTAGAGAGCAAGTTGGAAGGTGATGGGTTTGGAAGCTACGATGCATGGTATCTGGTTACGAATTACGGCAAGCAAACGGAATGGATACTGGAAAACTTCCGGGAGCTTTCGGACACCGACCCTCACTGGCGGATGATTAAAGCAGAGTTGCTATTTGCCCTCGAACACGAAATGGTCCATAACCCCATGGATTTCCTGATCCGGCGTACCGGCCGCCTGTACTTCGATATTGAAAGTGTGCGGGAGCATCTGGAGCAGGTGGCAGAAGTATGTGCACTTGAATTGAAGGCAGATGCCCAAACGCGCAAGGGGTGGGTGAGCGAGATGGAGGAAATTCTCCGGCAACACAGCTCTTTTACGCTCTAGGCTCTTGTATTAGCTTATTTTATCGGTGAGTTTGGCAAACACCTGCTTTGGGTCCTGACCTTTATAGAGGACCTGGTACACCGCATCTATAATCGGGGTTTTTACTTTTTTGCTAAAATCTTCCTTGATCTTATAGGCACTTTTAACCGCATAATACCCTTCCGCCACCATATTCATTTCCATCATGGCGCTTTTAACGGTATACCCTTTACCAATCATATTCCCGAACATCCGGTTCCGGCTGAATACAGAGTAGCCCGTTACCAGGAGATCCCCGAGGTATGCAGACTGGTTGATATTCCGGTCGATATTGTAAAGGCGTTTGGTGTATCGCTTCATTTCACGGATGGCATTACTCATCAAAACAGCCTGAAAGTTGTCCCCATATCCGAGTCCATGGGCGATCCCTGCAGCAATGGCGTAGATATTTTTGAGCATTGCCGCATACTCGGTTCCTATGATATCCTTGCTGACTTTGGTTTTGATATAGGAGCTGCTTAGGGCTGCGGCCACCTGTCGGGCTTTCTTTGGGTCTGCACAGGCAATAGTGAGGTACGAAAGTCGCTCCAGGGCTACCTCCTCGGCATGGCAGGGTCCTGTAATCACCCCGATTTCTGTAAAAGGGATGTTGTACTCCGTATGAAAGTGTTCCCCTACAATTTTGCCACTTGCAGGAACGATTCCTTTGATAGCAGAAAAAATGGTCTTTCCCTTTAAGGTAGTCTTGATTTTGGATAACTCTTCTTCCAGGAAAGCAGAGGGTATGGCGAATATCAGGATGTCCGCCCGTGTTATCACTTCGTCTATCTGGTCTGTTAAACGGAGTTTGGAGGTGTCAAAGGTGACTGAGGTCAGATAATTGGGATTATGTCCGTGTTCAAGTATATAATCAATGGCTTCTGAATTCCGCATGTACCAGAAGACTTCATCGAGGTTCTCGCAAAGCATTTTAACAATGGCAGTAGCCCAACTTCCTCCACCGAGAACGGCATATTTTTGATACTCCATGACCCCTGATCTGATTTGCGGTTAAAAGTACTTAAAATTTCATGTAGTAAAGACCGGGGAGCACAGGGGTAATGGCACGGGAGGGTCTGGGGATGCATCATGCCGATCGGTGCCGGCCCGAGATTTTGGGGCCATATTCGGCTCGGCCCGGTTTATAATGCTATTTTTGCGCCCTTAAAAGCGCATTTTGAAGAAATACCTTAACCTGTTCGATTTTTCACAGAAAGTCAATTACCGAACCGAAGTGCTGTCGGGTTTAACGGTAGCCCTGGCCCTGGTGCCTGAGGCCATTGCCTTTGCCCTGATCGCGGGTCTTTCACCCCTGACCGGATTATATGCCGCCTTTGTCATGGGCCTGATCACCTCCATATTTGGAGGACGCCCCGGGATGATTTCAGGAGCCACAGGGGCCGTGGCGGTGGTTATTGTTTCGCTGGCCGCCTCCCATGGGGTGGAATATGTTTTTGCCACAGTTGTCCTGGCGGGAATACTCCAGGTTACTGCGGGGATACTCCGGCTGGGTAAATTTATGCGTCTGGTACCCCAACCTGTCATTTTCGGCTTTGTCAACGGGTTGGCCATTATAATTTTCCTATCGCAAATGGATCAGTTCAAAACAGCAGATGGGGAGTGGATGCAAGGAACCCTATTGTGGACCTTTATAGGGCTTGTAGCCCTTACGATGGCCATCATCTGGCTCCTTCCCAAACTGAGTCGTGTGGTTCCGGCCTCTCTGGTAGCCATCCTTGTGGTATTTGGCCTGGTTCTGGCCTTCGGGATCCCCACCCGGAGTATCGGGGACATCGCTTCTATCAAAGGGAGTTTCCCCCCTTTTCACATTCCCGCCCTCCCTTTGAACCTGGAGACCCTGGGAATAATTTTTCCCTATGCCGCAATCGTGGCTGGAGTGGGGTTGATTGAAAGTCTGCTGACGCTCAATATCGTAGATGAAATCACAGAAACACGCGGAAGGAGCAATAAGGAGGCCGTGGCTCAGGGAGCGGCCAATATTTTATCTGGTTTTTTCTCGGGTATGGGTGGGTGCGCCATGATCGGGCAAAGCCTTATCAACACTTCCAATGGAGCCCGTGCACGACTCTCCGGGATTGTCGCTGCCCTTATGTTACTCGCATTTATCATGTTTGGGGCCCCCCTGATCGAAAGGGTGCCAATGGCTGCGCTTACCGGACTTATGATTATGGTAGCCCTCGGCACCTTTGAATGGGCGAGTTTGCGCACCTTCCGCAGAATGCCCAAATCGGATGTCCTGGTCATGATTATGGTGACCCTGGTGACGGTTTTCCTTCATAATCTGGCCCTGGCTGTACTGGTCGGAGTGATCATTTCCGCCCTGGTTTTTGCCTGGGACAATGCGAAGCGGATCCGGGCCCGGAAATATATCGATGAGGCGGGAGTGAAACACTACGAGATTTACGGACCGCTCTTCTTTGGTTCCATAGGTTTGTTCAACGAGAAATTCGACGTGCAGGGTGATCCTGAGGAAGTGATCATCGATTTCCAGGAGAGCCGTATCGTAGATATGTCAGCTATAGAAGCACTAAACAAGATAACAGAGCGCTACCTGAAGGTTGGAAAAAAAGTACATCTGAAACACCTGAGTTCAGATTGCCTGAAACTGCTTAAAAATGCAGATGAGATCATAGAGGTCAATGTTCTGGAAGATCCGACCTATAAGGTGATTACCGATACCCTTTAAGGAATTTTACGGCTTTACTTTTCAAGCGTTTCCCGGGGCTTCACATCTGTTGGGGCTACGGGGCACCTCAGTATTCTGAATTCAACACCCCGAAGGATCGGAATATTGTAAATGGCCCTGAAATACATTAACTTGATGGAATAACCGGAATGGGATTTGGAGGGGCATACCCCCTAAGCTGATCCTTCCGTAAAACCACCGCCATGGAAGAGGCTGGAAAAAAATGGGAAATGGGCAACAAGGCCCATGAGGCTATCCCGGGAAACCCTTCAACAGCTACCAGCAGTAAAAAGAAGCTCAATGATCGCTCCAACGGCCAGTCCTTGGAACTCCTCAGCGAGGGGGATTGGAAGCATTGGATCAGGGAGGGTTACGTGATCATAAAAGGGGCTATCCCAGTATCCCGCGCTCGCAAAACGGCTGCTTTGATTTGGGAGTTTGAAGAGAAGGACCCTTCAGATCCGACAACCTGGTATGCCCCTCCACGGGCGGAAATGCAGATGAAGGAACTGGCGGGGACCGGGATGGTCGAGCTCTACAACCATCAGTACTTATGGGATAACCGGCAGGAGGAGCGGATTCACAAAGCCTTTTCTGACCTTTGGGGTACTGAGGAGCTCTGGGTAACTATTGACCGGGCAAACCTGAATTTCCCTTCCCGACCGGGACATGAACAAAAGGGGTTTATCCACTGGGACTACGATCCGGAAACGCGCCCGCAGAATGTTCAGGGTGTTTTGGCGCTCTCAGACCAGACTGACCCTGAAATGGGCGGATTTCAGTGTATTCCCTGGCTATACAGGAACTACGATCAATGGAAGCAGGACCAACCGCCAGGCCGGGATCCTTTTCAGCCCGATATTACGGGATTGGAAGGGAAATTGGTCAAAGTAAAACTCGAGGCGGGCGACTTGCTGATTTTCAATAGCCTTTTGCCCCATGGGATTCGCCCAAACCACTCCCGCGACAAAGTACGCATCGCCCAGTATATTTCCATGATGCCCGCGGAACCCGAAAACGAAGCCCTCAGGAAGTGGCGCATTCATTCCTGGAAGAACCGCGTAGCTCCTGAAGGATATGCCTTTCCCGGGGATCCGAGAAAGTGGGAAGAGGACCGGTATAAAACCGCCCACCTCTCCACGCTTGGAAAGAAGTTACTCGGTCTGGAACCCTGGTAACCCTTACTCGCGGATCAGGCTGATGGCCAACCCTCCTCCTGCGGCCAGCCGGTACTTCATTCTGGAATTTCGGTCAATAGTGGTTGTCTCAATCTCTATATCCGTAGGGTTTTCCTTGTAATGGGCCTGGGCTCCATCCCGATATACTGTTGCGCGAAAACGGACTCCTTCTGGCAGAAAACTGAAATCGATCTCAAGATCCCTGGGGGACTCATCTGTGATGGCCCCAACAAACCAATTTCCCGTTTCCCTTTCCTCCCGGGCAATGGCTACAAAATCCCCTACTTCCCCACTGAGCACTTTGGATTGTTCCCAATCCACACCGACATCCCGGATAAATTCAAATGCCGGTTGACCTTCATAATTTTGGGGTAAGTCACAGGCCATTTGGATGGGGCTGTATATTACGACGTATAAGGCCAGTTGCTGGGCCAGGGTTGTGTTGATCTGGCTTCCGGGTTTCTGCGTCAAACCGATGTCAAATACCCCCGGGGTAAAATCGATAGGCCCTGCGAGCATCCGTGTAAAAGCTACTATTGGAAGGTGTTCAGGGGGATTTCCCCCTTCCACAGACCAGGCGTTGAATTCCTGCCCCCGCAACCCTTCCCGGGAAATGGCATTCGGATACGTCCTTCGTAAGCCCGTTGCCTTGATGGGCTCGTGGGCATTGATCGCTACTTGGTATTTGGCAGCGGTTTCCAGAACGTGGCGGTAGTGGTTGACCATCCACTGCCCGTGATGGTATTCTCCCTTTGGGATTATTTTCCCTACATATCCCGTCTTCACGGAATGAATTCCCAAATCCTCCATGAGGGCATAGGCGGTATCCAATTGTTGTTCATAGGTCCTGGGGGCAGCCGAAGTTTCATGATGCATGATGATCTCTACTCCTTTTTCCCTCCCATAAGCTGCCAGGGCTTCAATATCGTAATCGGGATAGGGGGTTACAAAATCAAATACCCCTTCCCGGTCCTCAAAACCAATCCAGCGTTCCCAACCGGTATTCCATCCCTCAACAAGCACCCCTTTAATGTTGTTTTCAGCGGCAAAGTCGATATACCTACGGGTGTTCTCAGTGGTGGCCCCGTGTTTTCCGTGGGCCTTCCCGGTATCTACCCACCGGCCGGACTCATCCAAAGTCATCCCGTAATCCCAGGTGGCCACCGCCAGGTGCATTTCCCACCAGATCCCAACGTATTTCATGGGGGTAAACCAGGAAACATCCCCCAGTTTATTTGGCTCATTCAGGTTTTCGATGAGTCGGGATTCAATCAGGTCACCAGCGCGGTCAGCGATTTGGACCGTTCGCCAGGGGGTGTGAAAAGGCAAGGCACGCCCGACTTTGTAATCCCGGAGTTCCGAACCTACCAGGGCACTGCTAAGCTTCAGGTTTTCGGTATCTACCTTTAGGGTCATCCCGGCATAGTCTGTCAGGTCTGCCTCGTGAAAGCTCAGGTGAACGCCGTCCTCAGAGCGCATGGTTACAGGAGTATTCACTGCATTTTCCGGAATATAAGTAGAAGCCAGGTTAGGATGATCCTGCTTCGAAATAGCGTTAATTTCAGAAACACGGGTCGTGTTGTAAAGGTGCTCATAAATGTCCCAGTCCCCGGGAATCCACCAGCTTATATGATCCCCGGTAAGTTGGAATTCTGTTCTTTCCGAGGTGATCAGAAGACTGTCTGTTCCTTCCTGCTGCGGGAATTCGTATCGGAAAGCGATCCCATCTTCGTAAGCCCTGAAATTGAGGATTAACCGGCGACCGGGGGATTCCTGTTCCTCCAAAACAACACGCGCGCCATTGTAGTGGTTTCGCACCTCCCGTTGTTCCCCCCATGGCATTTCCCAGGTTTCATCCTCCGAAAATATCTCGCTTTCCATCCACTTCATCCCATTTACCAGGGCGGGTTGGTCTTTAAATTCAAAACCCAGGCCGGAACTGTCTATGACGGTGCTTCCTTTGTGGAGTACCCGATATCCGGGACGCCCTGCTTCGTCCAGATAGATATCGATCTGATGTGTTTGCTGAGGAGAAGTGAGGGTGAGTGCGTCTTGCTCCGATGTATTTTGGCAACTAGTGAGGGCGAATAGGAGCAGGGTAAAAAAACGGGTCAGGATGGATGGGTTCATAGGACTTAATTTTGGAAGCGTATTTCCCTTTGCGGTGGGTTTGCATTATTGTAAATATTCTGGTATGTCAGTCATGTGGAGGATTAGAGGGAATTTTCAAAGTTAAAGATAGAAAGAATTCTCCTGTGTGCCTCTTGGGGGAAGGCACTATTCAACGGGGCGGCCATGGAAGGGAAACTCCATAAAAAGATCCCAGGTTTTGCCGTTGTGTTTAAGTAAAAACAGGCTGCCGGCCTTAAAGGAAGCGCTAAACCTCCGCGATTGAAATACTTCCCAGGCCGCCTTAAAATCGGATTCATCCAGGTCCCTTGTCGCTATGGTCATGTGTGGATGGAAATTCGAAGTCCGGTGTGGCTCCGGAAACCCCAGCCGGGATACCAACTCTTTTTTTAAAGCGGACTGCATTTGTTGAAGCGGGAGGTGGTCCTCGACCTTTACAAAGAGGACTCTGGGGGCAAAGCAGTCAAAACCGTTCAGACTCACCCCGAGGCTCACCTGGCCTGCAGCGAATTCCCGCAGGCATATCTCCAAAAGGTGTTCCTCGGATTCCAACCAGTGAAAGGGCATCTGAAGCGTGATATGGGCCGGGGATTTCAGGGCGTGAGCAGCCCCGAAACGATCCTTGATTTCCCTTTTGAAGTCGTCAACCGTATCCCTCAATGGGGGTTCCGGCACAAGTGCAATGAAATAGTGCTTTTTTTTCGCTTTGGCTTCCATGGGATACTTTTATGAAGGGGAATAAAAGGAGCTGCTTCTAAACAGCAAAAAAAAACCGGATAAGGCCTGGGCCAGATCCGGTTCTAATTCGATTCCCGAAAGATTTAAAGCGTTCTCAAATATTCGGCCAGGGCCCTGGCATCTTCTTCGGAGAGATTCTGGTTGAGCATAATCGCCCCGTTGTACTCCTCGAGCAAGGCCTTGGCTATAGGGTCTTCTTTAAGCATACCGTCCGGGTTGAGGATCATATTCATAACCCATTCCGGGCTTCGCCTTTCATACACCCCGGTAAGATCCGGCCCTATCATGCGCTGGCCGATCATATGGCAGGCCGTACAGATCATTTGATATTGCGTTTCCCCGGCCTTGGCCAGTTCCGTATCGATAGCTTCCTCAAAACTGACAGATGTTATGGGGCCGACTCCCTTATTATTAAGGTCTACGGGTACGCCTTGGGAGGCCGTTGCTGATTTCGCTTCTTCTTTTTTATTCCGGTTCATTTCAAAACCGTCTTTTTTCGATTCTTTTTTTTCACCACAACCCAAAAGGAGGGCCGTAAGTGCAATACCCGACAGGATTCGTTTCATAGGATGACTATTCTAAATGAAGCCCCTAAGATACTAAATAGCTCTTTAATTCAGGGCATTTAGAAACTCGAGACTTCTTTTTTCACTGTAGTAATATGGGCCGCTATCTACAAAGCCCACATGCCCGCCGTAACGGGGGTTTTCAAAATGAACATAGGGGTGCTCCCTGCATTGCTCCACAGGATAACACTTATCCCCGAGAAAAGAGTCATTCTGTGCATTTAACAAAAGCGTGGGGACAGTAACGCTGCTTAGAAACTGGAGACTACTGCATTGTTTGTAATAATCAAGGGCGTCCCTAAACCCATGGGCCTGACTGGTATACACGTCGTCGAAGTCCTTTAGACTGCCAATCCGTTCCACGCCTCCCTCGGGAAACGCCCCGGGAAATCGCCTTTGTTTCTCCGCAACTTTTTCCCTCAGGGACTTCAGGAAGCGCTGGGCGTATATCCAGTTTCCCGGTCGGTTGAGTTGTATCAGGGAGTCGTGAAGGTCGCAGGGGACGGAAATCACGGCTGCACCCTGGATACACCTGGTAAGCGCGGACTGTTCCCCTAAAAATTTCAGAATCAGATTGCCTCCCAGGCTAAAGCCTTTCAGGTAGATCTGTTGGTACGAAGTGGTCTTTAGGATGTGACTGAGGACGGCACTGAGATCTTCAGTGGCCCCGGAATGATAGGAACGGAATGTAAGATTGGGCTCGCCACTGCAACCTCTGAAGTTTACTGCGCAAATATCGTAGCCGTTTTCGCTGAAGAGCCTGGCGCTACCCAGTATATAAGGGCGCTGGGCATTTCCCTCAAGTCCGTGCAAGAGGACGATAACCCGATTGGCACCAGAGGGCTGACGCGTCCAGTCTAGATCCAGGAAGTCTCCGTCTTCCAGATAGATACGCTCCCTTTGTTGATCTGGCCCGTTGGGTTTGCGCAGGAGTGCAGAGTACAGGGTTGAGGCATGGCCATTTCGAAAGGGGATTGGAGGCCTGAATTCAGAGGATATCAGGGGCATTAGTAGAGAATATTTTTCTTTGGTGCTATTTTCTCCGGTAAAGACTCCTCGTCGAGCATGTCTTTTAAATCAATTTCGATTGTGCGACAAATAGCCGTCATGGGAACATCCGTAAAACGACCTTCGAAGGGATCTTCGCTATTGCTGCCAACTTTATCTATGGTGATAAATATCCAGGAAACCAGGACGGAAAGGCAGACTGCTGCAAATTCCATCCAGACGCGGGCGGAACCGCTCAATACCATGACTTCGTCACTAAAGGCATTCAGCAGGCCAAAGGGGAGTAGGAGCACAAAAATCCAGGCAAATACCGTCCCGAAAAAGGAGTATTGCCTGGGGAATGGGGTGTTTTTGATCCGCTCACAAGCCCCTTGCTGATTGAACATCTCCTCTAAAATGTGAAAGAACCGAAGCTTATCGAATTCGGTGATCGCGCCCTTGTCGCGCAATGCATCCAGGTGAAGCCCCTGGTTTTTTAGGAGGTGGGTTGCTATATTTTTCCGAGATTCCAGGGATTCTGATTCGTCCCCCGAAACAAAAAGTTCGAGGATATCTTCGAGGGTCTTTTTCTCTTCATAGGCTTCAATCGACCGCTTCAACGATCGGTTGGGCTTCATGGAAAACGTATTGGGTAGCCTCAGTTGGATCCTCAGCACATTAATCCAGGCCAGATGTCTGTAAATAAGGACCTTTTGATCTTCCCGGCTTCCCGCTACATTGGCCAAAACCTCAGATGTCCAGGTCCGTGAATAATTCACAATGGCCCCCCAGATTTTACGGGCTTCCCAAAAACGATCATAACTCTGGCTGTTCTTAAAACCGAGATAAAAGGAAACCGCGATACCGATAACGCTGAGCGGTTCGAAAGCGAGGGAAATAAATGTCCAGTTCAGGTAATTATATAAGAAGAAAACCAGGGACGTCCATAGAACAAAGAAAACAAGGTTTTTCCAGGTCCCCAGTATAATGGGAATCAAACCCATATTCCTTTTTACGTACATAGTGACATCGGATTAACGGTAGTGGTCCAGTACAGAGGCCTGTGCTTTCAGGGCCTGCAGGAATTCCCCCCGAAGGCGTTCAACCAGTTTGTCCACCGGCAGCACATCGTGTATTGTAGCCACTCCCTGCCCTGCCGACCAAATGGTTTTCCAGGCCTTGGCCTCGGTGTCGAGTTCCTTGCCAAAATCGATTTTTGTATCCTTTTTCAGGTCTTCTTCGGTAAGGCCCGCCGCCCGGAGGCTTGGCCCTAAAAAGTTCGCGTGTACTCCTGATATTGCCGCCGTGTAAACAATATCACTCGCTCCGGCTTCGATGATCATTTCCCGATATTCCGGAGGGGCCGCGCTCTCCTGGGTATTGATAAATCGGGTGCCCATATAAGCGAGATCTGCCCCCATCTGAAGGGCGGATGCCACATCGCGTCCGGTGCTGATACAACCGGAAAGAATGAGGGTTTTATCAAAAAAGCTTGCCACTTCTGCGATAAGGGACATGGGGTTCATGATCCCCCCGTGCCCGCCTGCACCTGCAGATACCAGGATAAGCCCGTCCACTCCGGCTTCAGCCGCCTTTTCAGCATGTCTCTTTTTGATGATGTCGTGGAAGACCAGCCCCCCGTAGCTGTGCACCGCATCCACTACTTGCGAGACGGCTCCAAGGGAGGTAATGATAAGGGGCACCTGATGTTTGACGCATAGTCTTAAGTCTGCCTCCAGCCTGGGGTTAGAGGGGTGTACAATCAGGTTAACTCCAAAAGGTGCCGGAGTCTTTCCTGTTTCTTCTTCGTATGTAGAAAGCGCTTCCTTTATCTGGATCAACCAGGCTTCAAAGCCCTCACTACTCCTCTGATTCAGGGCAGGGAAAGTACCTACAATACCATTTTTACAACAAGAGATAACGAGTTCCGGGTTGGAAATCAAAAATAATGGGGCTGCGATAACAGGCAGCTTCAGGGTCTTGATAAAGGCGGGTTTTTCGCTCATGGAAATATGTTATTGGGCTAAAAATAAGGATAAATTAAAGCCCAACCGGAAAAGCAATTTTAAATTCAATGTATTTTTGAGGTTTTACTTTTAAAGACGCACTATGTATTTGAAGCCTGTAGAAATTCGATGGAATGATCTGGATGCCAATCGCCATCTGGGCAATACGGCATTTATCAGTTTTATGAGCCATACCCGGATGGCGTTTTTCCACGACCTGGGCTTTACCCTGGAATACCTGAATACCAATGACATAGGTCCTGTAGTCTTCTACGAACACGTTTATTATTTGAATGAGGTTTTACCTGGAAATCCGGTTCAGGTTTCTCTGGAGATCAACGGTTTGAGCGCCGACGGGATGTTTTTTGAATTTTACCACAATATATACAACCACAAGGGGGTTCAAGTGGCACATGCACAACTTATGGGGGGTTGGATGAATCTCACAACCCGTAAACTAACCTGTCCTACCCCTGAGATGAACAAAAAATTCAATGGTATCGAAAAGGGTGAAACCTTCAGGGTTCTTACCCAAAAGGACACACGACCCGTCAGGATTCCGCGGAAAGACCTGCCTTAGGGCGTTTACTTACCAGATATACGCCCATGAGCACCAAAAGTGTGGCTCCGAATGTCAGCAGGGAAAGCCTGTCCTTCCCCATCATCAGTGCAAAGAGGATCCCGATAACGGGTTGAGCATAGACGAAAGCACTTACCGTAGAGGCCTTTAACTCGGTTAACGCAAAAACGTTGAAGAGGTAGGTCAAAAAAGTAGTTCCAATGATTACAAACGCGATTGCCCCAAGGCCCGCCGGGGGGATTTCCATCCAGTTAATTTCCAGAAATTGTGTTACTGTGATAGGAAAATTGATCACAAAAGCCAGGGTGAATAGCCACTTCATGAGAGTAAAGGGGTGGTATTTCTCGATGAGCTTTTTAGCCAGGATCAGGTACAGGCCGTAGCTCGTTGCATTTACGATAAAAAGGGCATTTCCCAGGGGGATATTCGGGGCATTCACCTGTTCCCCCTCGCTCATAAATATAAGTGCAAGGGCCCCTGCAAGCCCCATTCCTATGCCTAAAACCTTAACCCTGGTAACTTTTTCGGCAATCAAGAAAACAGAAAGGACTGTGACAATAATAGGTGTAATTGTGACCAGGACCGAGCTGTTAATGGGGGTGGATAGCTCCAATCCCTTGAAAAAAGCCAGCATATTGATGACCATTCCAAAAAGGGCACAGAGCAAAAGCCGGCCCCAATCGCGTTTTTCAATACGTTCTTTAGGACCGAAAATTGAAATGATCCAGAACAGGATTGCGGCTCCGCTTACCCGAAGGAAAATAAAGCCAAATGCCCCAACATGATGTGGCATTACACCTTTGGCGATTGTGTGGTTCAGGCCGTAAATTGTCGTGGCCCCGATGGCGGCCAGGATGGCCAGCGTCCTTTTGCTCAAGGGTGCAGGGCTTCTTTGGTAGCAGCAACGGTTTTTGCAGCATTTCCAATAAAAATTTGGTCTTCGATTACCGTTACCGGCCTTTTCAGAAATGTGTAATGTTCCAGGATTAAATCCTTATAATCTGCCTCGCTGAGGGCCTGATTTTTAAGGTCGCGTTCTTTGTACAGGCGGGCGCGTTTGCTGAACAGTGCCTCGTAACTGCCGGCGAGCTCCCGCAAGGCTTCGAGATCCGATTCAGTGACCGGTTCGGTTTTTATATCTTGTTTGGCGAAGTCCTCCGGGAGATCCAATTCGGAGAGAATGCGTTTACAAGTATCACAGGTGCTGAGGAAGTAGAATTTTTTCATAAGACCAAGATCAATGCCCGATTTTTTCTCGTATTCAAAAGTAAGGTTTAATTTAGAAGCAAAACGGATTTAAACCCAATTCCAAATGAAGGCAGAATTCATTTTTCAGACTATGCAGCGTCACAGGGAAAACCTGGTTAAAATCCTTGAGAACACCCCGGAACCAGCCCTTGCGCATATCCCGCAAGGTTTTCGAAACAACATTTGGTGGAACATCAGTCATGTCCTGGTCGTACAGCAGCTATTGTGCTATAAATTGAGTGGCCTTCCCCTGAATATTTCAGATGATTTGGTCAGGGCGTATTCCAAGGGTACCTTCCCGGAGGAACTACCCAATCCGGAAAAGCGGGCGGAGGTGGCGCAACTCCTGGTGGATACTGTTGGAAAGCTGGAGCAGGATTACAACAACGGTATTTTTCGAAACTACACAACGTATAAAACCAGTGCCGGGTTTACGCTGACTTCCTTTGACGAAGCGCTACAATTCAATCTTTATCACGAGGGGCTTCATCTGGGAACGGTACTTTCCCTATTGAAAATTGTTGGGTAAACGCGATTATTTTGTGGACCGTTCGAGAAATGCAAGTCCTTTTTCCAGGGGGATTTCCAGGATGAGTGATCCATCGGCATATGAGGCGACTTCATAGGGGTTATAGTGCAGGACAATGGCGTCAGCGGAAAGGCCAATGTTTTCAGGGAGTGTGAACTGATTATCTTCAAACATAAACCCGGTGCTGTTTATCGGAGCCCCTGCCGGGATGTCGTATTTTTCCCGGAATGCCCGCTCGGCAAATGCTGAAAACGCTTCCGGATCTTTCAGGAGTTCACTCCCTGATAGTTCGGCCCCCGTTTTTTTATCGAAGTTTAAATATCGTGTGGCTCCGTAGCCATGGGCTCCCCCTGTGAATATATATGTTTCGAGTTCTATGGTTAGCAAAAAGGGATCTTCATAGGATCTTGTGCCTGCTACACTGGCTTCCCATCCGGTCAATTCCTCTGGAAATTCCTCCTGTAAATTTCGGAATCCCTCGGTAAAGGCATCAATAGCCCCGGGTATATCCACGGCATTTTTATTCTGTGCAAAATCCAGTAGCTCGATGATTTCTTCCCGAATACCAGTATTGACGGACTTACCCAGAATTGTATTTTCCCGGGCTTCAGGGATCGAAATCCGCACTTTCGGACAGTCCGCGCAAACCGCTCCCTCGAATTCACGGATTTCCAGGGCTGTGACGGAATCTGAAGTACAGGAGACAAACGCAAACAGAAAACAAATGGAAAGAATGATTTTCATGGACCGGGTAGTTCAGAGGACAAAGAGGTTAAACATTGTAAAGGTACAATCCCCGACGATACGACAAAGTCATTTTTGCCCATAGGGTTGTAATCGGCCCGGAATCCGAATACCTTTGCCAGAATAATTTTCTACGGATGAAAAAGCCCTTAAGATTCAACACGAATACAATTCACGGAGGACAGGAACCGGATAAAGCCTACGGTGCGGTGATGCCTCCGATCTATCAGACTTCTACGTTTGCCCAAAGCACACCCGGGGGGCATAAGGGGTTTGAATATTCCAGAAGTGGCAACCCCACCCGCCACGCCCTCGAAAAAGGACTGGCCAGCATTGAAAACGGCAGTTATGGCCTCGCATTTGCCAGTGGTCTGGCTGCGATGGATGCCGTTGTAAAACTCTTAAGTCCCGGAGACGAAATCATATCTACAAATGATCTCTATGGCGGGAGCTATCGTTTGTTTCGCAAGGTATTTGAACCCTTTGGGTTGCGTTTTCATTTTGTGGACATGAAAGATCCGGCCCGTATTGAAGCGGCTATTTCGGATAAAACCAAACTCATTTGGGTGGAAACACCCACAAACCCGATGATGAATGTCATCGATATCAGGGCCGTGGCGAAACTGGCCCGAAAAAACAATATCCTGCTGGCTGTAGACAATACTTTTGCAACCCCTTATATACAACAACCGCTGGACCTGGGGGCTGATATTGTCATGCATTCTGCGACCAAATACCTGGGCGGGCACAGTGATGTAGTTGCCGGTGCTCTTGTAGTCCGGGATTCCGAACTGGCCGATCGATTGTACTTTATTCAAAATGCAAGTGGAGCAGTTTGTGGCCCCATGGATAGTTACCTGGTGCTACGGGGAATTAAAACTTTGCACGTCCGTATGCAGCGGCATTGCGAAAACGGAGCCGCAATAGCCCTGTACCTTCGAAGTCATCCGGCCATGGAGAAGGTGTACTGGCCCGGTTTTGAGGATCATCCCAACCATAAAGTAGCCAAAGAACAAATGACGGATTTTGGGGGAATGATTTCTTTTGTGCCCAAAGGAGCCAATTACGCCGACGCGGTGAAAATAGTCGAATCCCTGAAAGTATTCACCCTGGCCGAGTCTCTTGGGGGTGTGGAGAGTCTTGCAGGACACCCGGCCAGTATGACCCATGCCAGCATCCCTAAGGAAGAAAGGGAGAAAAGTGGGGTTACGGACGCCCTGGTACGCCTGAGTGTGGGAATCGAAGATGCCCGGGATCTTATCGAGGATCTGGAACAGGCGCTCTCCTCCCTGGGGTAGTGACTTAGAAGGCACACTCAAAAAAATTGTCAAATTTTCATTAAAAGAGGTGAAGAATTACGGGAAAGGCATAATTTAGCCTTAATAATTTCAACCTGACAATTATCAATCCAATCTCTATGTCTGAAATACAAGCAAAGATTGAGGCTTTTATGGACGAAATCCGAAGCCGAAACGGCCATGAGCCCGAGTTTCTTCAAGCCGTACAGGAAGTAGCAGAAACTACTATTCCCTATATCTCCAAAAACAAAATTTACAACGGCAAGAATATCCTGCTGAGAATGGTGGAGCCAGAGCGGCTTATCTCGTTCAGAGTGGCCTGGGTAGATGATAAAGGAGAAATCCACGTGAACAGGGGGTACCGTATCCAGATGAATTCGGCGATCGGGCCTTATAAAGGAGGATTGCGTTTTCACCCATCTGTAAATGCCAGTATCCTTAAGTTCCTGGCTTTTGAGCAGGTCTTTAAAAATAGTCTGACTACCCTGCCTATGGGAGGTGGAAAAGGAGGTTCTGATTTTGATCCGAAAGGAAAATCGGATGATGAGGTTATGCGCTTTTGCCATTCTTTTATGACTGAATTATGCAGGCATATAGGACCAAACACCGATGTTCCTGCCGGGGATA
This sequence comes from Robiginitalea sp., assembly GCF_049588695.1. Lineage (GTDB taxonomy): Bacteria > Bacteroidota > Bacteroidia > Flavobacteriales > Flavobacteriaceae > Robiginitalea. The sequence goes on along the minus strand of NZ_JBAVZJ010000261.1, from coordinate 1,455 downwards.
TTGGGGTAGGTGCCCGGGAGATTGGCTTCCTCTTTGGGATGTATAAGAAAATCCGTAATGAATTCACCGGGGTGCTGACCGGAAAAGGACTTTCCTGGGGGGGATCAAAAATACGGCCGGAAGCTACGGGCTATGGCACGGTTTACTTTGCCGAAAACATGCTAAAAACCCGGGAAGACAGCGTCGAAGGGAAGAGTGTTGTTATCTCAGGATCCGGAAACGTAGCTCAGTATGCAGCTGAGAAAGTCCTGCATCTCGGGGGTAAGGTCCTTACGATGTCCGATTCGGGGGGATATATTCACGACAAGGACGGAATTGATGAAGAAAAGCTCAAATGGGTCATGGACCTCAAAAATGAGCGAAGAGGTCGTATTTCGGAATATGCGGAGAAGTTTTCCAGCGCCACCTATCACAAAGGAGAAACCCCGTGGAATGTGCCTTGCGATATGGCCTTGCCTTGTGCTACTCAGAATGAATTAGACGTTGCAGATGCGAAAAATCTGATCGATAATGGCTGTATGTGTGTGGCAGAGGGGGCCAATATGCCGTCCACCGCTGAGGCTATTCACGCTTTTCACGACGCCAGGATATTGTTTGCCCCAGGAAAAGCTTCAAACGCCGGGGGTGTTGCAACCTCGGGTCTGGAAATGTCGCAAAATTCGTTGAGAATTAGTTGGACCCGGGAGGAAGTTGATCAAAGGCTTCGCGCAATCATGGAAGATATTCACGATTCATGTATCGAGTACGGTGTGGAGTCTGATGGATATTGTAACTATGTTAAGGGGGCGAATATTGCCGGTTTTGTAAAGGTGGCCGATGCCATGTTGGCCCAGGGTGTCATCTAAAATAAACATGTATGTATTCAATCTCCCGAAGGGCAGTTGGCTGTTCGGGGGATTTTTTTTGCAATAGCCGTATCTTTAGGCCAAACAAACCGTTCCGTGCCCGTAACGACTAAGGCCATAGTGCTTACTTCTCTAAAATACGGAGATAATAGCTTGATATCCAAGGTATTGACTGAGAAACAGGGCGTGCAGTCCTTTATGTTGAGGGGAATTTTGAAAACCCGGAAAGGACGGCTTAAAATGGCATTTTTCCAACCGCTTACGCAACTCGAAATAGTCGCTCAAACGAGCGCATCAGGTTCCCTGGGATATATCCGGGAAGCTTCAATAAGTTATGGGTACCAATCCCTGCACACAGAGGTTCGCAAGGGAGCAGTGGCTTTGTTTTTGGCTGAAGTACTCTCCCAGTGTTTCAAGGAAGCTGAAGCAGATCCCCGGCTCTTTCAATATGTCGAAACGACCTTGCAATGGCTGGATCAGCAAGAGGAGATGGCCAATTTTCATATTCGATTTCTTATGGGCCTTACCCGTCACCTCGGGTTTTTCCCAGATCTGAGCTCGATCGAAGGACCGTATTTTGACCTGGTTGAAGGGGCTTTTTGCCTGACAC
>NZ_JBAVZJ010000260.1:0-1904 GCF_049588695.1 Robiginitalea sp. | reverse complement strand
ATCCTGGCCATTCCCGAACAGCGGGGCGAATTGATTTCCGGCCGGGTAACCACTTCCGAAGGTACTGCGCTGGAGGACCGATGGATCGCCATTTCACTCCCGGGCGCTGATTTTCAGGTGAAAAAAGTACGTACAGATGAAGAGGGAAAATTTTACACCTACCTTACCCGGCCCTACAGAGACCGGATGGGTATGGCAGTTTTGGTATTGTCCGGAATGGAAAACGTTGATTTTGAATGGTATACCCCCTATGATTTTGAGGGAACAATCCCTTGCTTTTACAATTTTCAACTAAAACCGGATCAGGCTGGGGTAATCCGTCAGCGGAGCATTCACAACCAGATTGAGAACAGTTATTTTGAAGTGAAGCCAGACACCTTACAGGAAGTAGTGCCGGTTGATCCTTTTGAAGGTGAAATCCCTGAAGTATATCAACTGGATGACTATACGCGATTTACGACCCTGGAAGAAACCCTGGTGGAATTTATAGAATATGTGTGGGTCAAACGGGGAGAGGATGGAGAGGCTTCCTTTTGGGTACGCGAGCCCATGACTCCCTGGGGTCCAGACTATACCACAGACCCCCCCCTCGTTGTGGTCGACGGGATCCTGGTTCCGAACCATAATTCGCTGCTCGGGTACGATGCGCGAAAAATCAAAACCATTAAAGTACTTCGGGATAAATACCAGTTGGGGGGTGCGAACTACCAGGGAATGGTGGTTATCGAAACCATAGATGCTACGTTCCTGGAGAACTGGGATACCCCTCTTGGCACCCGGTTTTCCTTTCTTCCCCCGAGCCCTGAGAAAAATTATTTTCGCCAAATGGAAGGTTCTGAGAACATCCCTGATTTCAGGTATCAACTTCTGTGGGAACCCGATGTTTCAATAGAGGGTGAGGTGAATACGTATTCATTTTACACCTCTCAGGTACCCGGGAAATATGAAATCCGCCTTGAAGGATATACCACTTACGGTAAACCGATATCCCTAAGCACTACGTTTCAGGTAGAATCCCAATAGTTACTTCCACGGCCGGGCTGATTAAACGTCCGGGTCGTACTCCAGCGTTACCTTTGGTAAGCCCTTAACGGTTTATTTCCTTTTGGCCAAAACCGTGATTTCATGGAGGCGCAAGGTGTTTTCAGCCTCTTGGTTTACCATTGCAGTCTTAATAATCTATCATGCTCTCCAAGATCCATGGAAGTGCGGTTTATGGGATCGAGGCGGTGCCCGTTACCGTAGAGGTCAATATAGACCCGGGTGTCGGATACCATCTTGTAGGTTTGCCGGATAACGCGATACGGGAGAGTAATTACCGTATTGCCTCAGCTTTATCACAGATTGGATATCGCATCCCAGGTAAAAAGATCACTATTAATCTGTCCCCGGCAGATTTGCGAAAGGAAGGGGCCTGTTACGATTTACCCCTGGCGCTGGGTATACTCTTGGCGTCAGGCCAGCTTTCATCAGATATACTTCCCAATTACCTCATTATGGGGGAGCTTTCCCTGGACGGACAATTACAACCGATAAAAGGAGCCCTCCCTATTGCCCTTGCAGCCCGTAAGAATGGGCTGAAAGGTATTGTGCTCCCCCTGGCTAATGCACCGGAAGCAGCTGTCGTCAAGGGACTCGAAGTCCGGGGGGCGACGAATCTGGGGGAGGTAATCGAATTCTTCAAAGGTAATAATGAACTCAAGCGGGCTTCTTTCCCGCTAATCCCTTCGAAAGGAACCGGTTCAGGCTTCCCCGACTTTTCTGAAGTACGGGGACAGGAAACGGTCAAGAGGTGTATGGAAATCGCTGCGGCCGGTGGCCATAACCTGATCCTGATCGGCCCTCCGGGATCGGGAAAGACGATGTTGGCCCGTCGCTTACCCGGTATCCTGCCACCTATGAGC
>NZ_JBAVZJ010000259.1:0-1877 GCF_049588695.1 Robiginitalea sp. | reverse complement strand
TAGGGAAAGTGCTCAAATAGTCGTTCAGGTAATCCAGGGGGGTGTTCTCCGCCTCAAGCAAATGCTCGGAGAGGTATTCACTTTCCTTCCGGACATCAAAAACCTTCATTTCCCCATCTTCGGCCATGAGTTCTTTCAGCTTCTCAGGAGCTACCGGGCTTACGGTATCGTATTCCTTTGAAGCGCTGCGCCAGGCGTCAAAACCTCCTTTGAGGTATCCCAGGGTATTGTCAAATCCTACCCGGGACAAACGGGTTACAGCCTCCTCTTCACGGCCTTCAGGCACAACGAGCAGGATCGGCTGGGCAGTATCCCCTACCAGGGCGCCCACCCAGGGGGCAAAACTACCGTCTAAACCAATAAATATGGAACGTGGAATATGCCCTTTTGCAAAGTCCTCTTCATTGCGCACATCCAGGACAACGGCTCCGGTCTCGTTCGCCGCTACTTCAAAAGCATCCGGCGAAAGGGCCTGTGTACCTCGTTTCAATACCAGGTCTATGTCTTCATACCCCTCCTTATTCATCTTCACATTCAAGGGGAAATATGTTGGGGGAGGCAACAGACCATCCGTTACTTCGGCCACAAACTCCTCCCGGGTCATGTCCGGGCGAAGGGCATAATTGGTCTTTTTCTGATTCCCCAGGGTATCAACTGTTTCCTTGGACATGTTCTTGCCACAGGCAGAACCTGCTCCGTGGGCCGGATACACAATGATGTCATCATTAAGAGGCATGATTTTTTCCCTCAGGCTGTCGTATAAGGTAGAAGCGAGCTGCTCTTGTGTCATATCTGCAGCCTTCTGGGCCAAATCAGGACGACCGACATCCCCCAGGAAAAGGGTGTCTCCGCTGAAAATAGCGTGGTCATTCCCCTTTTCATCCCGTAAGAGATAGGTGGTACTCTCCATGGTATGACCCGGTGTGTGCAGGGTCACGATGGTGACATCACCCACTTTGAACTCCTGTCCGTCTTTTGCGATAATGGCGTCAAAATTTGGGTTGGCCAAAGGACCAAACACAATAGGGGCACCGGTTTTCCGGGCCAGGGTGAGGTGACCGCTCACAAAATCTGCATGGAAATGGGTCTCGAAAATGTATTTTATTTCTGCCCTGTCCTGCCGGGCCCTTTTAATGTATGGGCCTACTTCCCGCAACGGGTCAATAATGGCGGCCTCGCCTTTACTCTCAATATAATATGCGCCCTGTGCCAGGCATCCTGTATAAATCTGTTCTATGGTCATGATGGTAAATTACTGTTTAATTACAATGCAAATTTAAGAAACTCAAGCCTGGGTTACGGTAACCGGAGTTACACAATAAAAAAGCCCGCCTTTTCCAGGGCGGGCTTTAAAATTAAACTCCATTTCGACTATAACAGCGTCGTAGGGCAGACGTATTCTGATTTGGGCAAAGCCGTCTCCTTGAGCTCGTCAAAGCCCCCGATAATATCTGCGAAATTATCCCACCCGCGTTGTTTCAGGATAGAAGACGCGATCATGCTGCGATATCCGCCGCCACAGTGCAACAGAAAGGGTTTGTCCTTTGGTATCTGTGCAAGGTGCTGGTTGATTTCATTGAGCGGTATATTCAGGGCATCTATAAGGTGTTCCGAATCGAATTCGCTTTTCTTCCGCACATCGATCACCAGGGGCAGGGTGCCGCTTTCGTATTGTGTAACGACTTCATCAACGGTAACGCGACCCGTGGTTTCATAAGCCTTGCCGGATTCCTTCCAGGATTCAAACCCACCGGCGAGAAAACCGATGGTATTGTCGTACCCCACTCGCGAGAGTCGGGTAACGGCCTCCTCCTCGACATCCGGATCGGTCACCAATAGGATGGCCTGTTTAACATCCGGGATCATCTCTCCCACCC
>NZ_JBAVZJ010000258.1:0-2663 GCF_049588695.1 Robiginitalea sp. | reverse complement strand
ATATTAAAGGAAACGCTTCGTATGGTTTTGTGATCCTGAAGGAAATAGGGGAGGGGCGTAACCGCGAGAATCTGAGCAAGGAGATCAACCAGCAAATAACCGAACAAATCGGGCCCATTGCCAAACTCGACAAAATCCAGTTTGTTTCGGGACTCCCCAAAACCAGAAGCGGTAAGATTATGCGGCGTATCCTGAGAAAAATTGCCTCCAAAGACACTTCCAACCTCGGGGATATAAGTACGCTGTTAAACCCCGAAGTGGTCGAGGAGATTATGGAAAATGCCCTTTAGGACCGGGATTACTTTTCAATCCCCCATCGGCGGTAGGCGGACCTCAAAAATTCCCCGTAAATCTCTTTGTGGATGGCGAATTGCTCGTCGGTCAGGATTTCGCGAAGGTCGGCATCCTGTTTTTTCAGGTATTCGTTTAAACGCTTCTTGAACTCAGCCTGGGGGAGGTCCTGGTCCTTATCGTCCAGACGGGAAATTTTGGCTACATAGTACATCAGAATACCGTTGTACTCGGACGCTATCTCTTCGGAGAGCCCCATCCGCTGGATTTCTTCATGGTACCAGAGTTGCAGGTTATCACGTTCTTCAGCCGTAAAAATTTTGACTTTCATGTCCACTTTACTCCCCTGCTGGGCAGAGGCCGTAAGGGTACAGGCCAGCCAAAATAGCGTTAAAAAAATACGTTTCATAAAATTAGGGTGTTACCTAATGTGATAACGCACAACCCGATTCTCTGGTACATGCAGGCAGTAGAAAATTAAATCTTTCACTAATTTACAACCTTTAGTTTAGGTCTCATCTGAGCGTTAATTGTATATTTGCCGCTCTAATTGCGGTCGCGTAGCTCAGCTGGATAGAGCATCCCGCCCTAGCGGGACGGTCGCAGGTTGGAGTGAGAGAAGGAAATTTAAGGTCGCGTAGCTCAGCTGGATAGAGCATCTGCCTTCTAAGCAGACGGTCCCAGGTTCGAATCCTGGCGCGATCACCAGTAATTACAGAGCCTCAGAACGTTTTGTGTTCTGGGGCCTCTTTTTTTGCAAACAATTTGCAAACACCCTAAAATTTAACATTATTTCACCCGGATTGGCTGATTTTATTGGGATTTCGATCGCTTCGTATTCTATTCATTTCAGGGTCGGATGCTAACCCCAAATCTTACCAGTACTTACCTGCTTGCGGGGCTTCACAATCACTATTTCTTCATTTTTAATTGAAATCTGAACTGATTATCAGTTAGTTATAAGCTATTTAGTGGAAAAACACAATATTCAAACAAAACACAAACCTCACAAACCTTTGAAAACAAGCGGATTATAAAAATGTAACCTGCGCCAGCCGGTTACCCTCTTGCTTATCCGCTTACTGCTCCCAGAAGGCCTATTTTGAAAATTTGGAGTTCGGACAGATCCGGATAGATCCAGACATCTCCTGCAATGCAATTGCATGGTAATCGGTTAACTTTTATGAGTTTCCATATCAAAACGTGTTAGAAAAGAGCATTACCCTTAAGCATCTTTTAATTGGGCAGGAGCGCTGTATCGGCCTTCAATTTAGAGCAGATCGTGTGCTTATCGCCCTGGTCGATCGATTGCCGAATGTGGCCTGGTCTGATGAATACAGTATGTATTTCCTACCCAATAATCGGAATAACGTCTCCTTGATCTTTAAAACTTTTAAGGGTATCGCCTGGGTAAATGGGAATTACTTTTTTGGTTCCAGGCCCGTCCCAACCAAAAATACCTCACAAATCTTTAAACAGGTTGAGCATCCTGAATATAAAAAGTACCCACGTATCTGTCCCCAGGAATATTTGGACAAACTTGAACTAAAGCAATATGCCAAAAACACGGCGAGGGTATATATAAACTGTTTTGAGGCGTTTATGCGCTTTTTCCTCGGGGTTCCATTAGAACAAATCGATGAGAACGATATCCGGGATTATTTGCTTTATTTATCACGTTCCAACAAGTCTACGTCCTATATCAATCAGGCCGTTAATAGCATTAAGTTTTATTATGAGGTTGTACTCGGTATGCCCAATAGATTTTACAGTATTGAGCGCCCGAGAAAGCGCAAGAAGTTGCCTGAAATACTATCTGTGAGGGATGTTCAGGACCTTCTTGCCCAGGTGGGCAATCTCAAACATCGATGTATTGTAGGGTTGCTATATTCTTCCGGATTACGTCGGGCTGAGTTGTTGGCCTTGAAACCCACAGACCTTGATTTTAACCGAATGATGGTGCGGATAGGGCAGGGGAAGGGCAATAAAGACCGTTATTCAATTCTAAGTAAAACACTCATCCCTGTGCTAACCGAATACCTGCACCGCTATAACCCGGATCAATACTTGTTTGAAGGCCCAAAAGGAGGAGCGTATTCGGCTAGCAGCGTTTTAAAGATTGTAAGTCGGGCAGCCAAACGGGCTGGGATTCGCAAGCGCGTAACCCCCCACATGCTTCGACATAGCTTTGCCACCCACCTATTGGAAAAGGGGGTCGATCTACGCAGAATCCAGGTGCTTTTGGGACATAACTCCAGTAAGACTACCGAGATTTATACGCATGTGGCTCAAAATTCCTTCAAAGGAATTGACGATTTGCTATCTTAGGCCTATAAGCGATATATAGTGCATAATGCACTTTACACATACGT
>NZ_JBAVZJ010000257.1:0-4215 GCF_049588695.1 Robiginitalea sp. | reverse complement strand
TAAACTGACTGATATGGGAGCTAAAATTCAAGTAATGAATAGCTTAAAACCACATAAATTCCCTCTGACCACAAGAGCTTCATACAGTAATGAGGAAATATTTGGTGATGACCCTGTCAATAATATCACCAACTTCAATGTTTTAGATAAATCTTCAGCCGATTCAATAAGTAAATTTGGTTACACAGTATATTTTGATGAAGGGTTAAAGAAAGAAAGTGAAATATCTCTAAAACTCTTTGGTCATTTAGATAGCTTGTTAGAAAATAAATTTCTAATTAATGAAATTGAGAAAGAAAACCTTTTTTTGACCAAAATAAATTCAAACAACACAATAACCATAGGAAAAAGCCGAAATATTCCTTGGATATTGGCATTATATGAATCAGACAGTTCTAATATACTTAAGTTGACTAATAAAATTGGGAACACATTTTCGCACGAAATAGTTGAAGGATCTTTAGTTCAAAAATACAACCTGAAAGGCTATAAATACAGATGGTTTCGAGATGGTTTATCTGAATACATAGCCTATGAATATTGCAAAATAATAGCCCCAGAAGAAGCTGAAAGTTATTTCATAGAGAATAGACTATCATCAGCCATTGAGTTCTCTAAACAAGGAAATCTGTTAGATTGGAGAGCAAATGGACCAATTAAAAGTGTGGATAAAGGAAAGCTGTATGGATCAAAATTCATTTATTTCAACGAAGTAGGCCAATACGGAAGAGCTTTTAAGTTTTTCAAAGATTTATTTGAAAATGATGAAGACCAGTTAGTTGAAATTCTAAAAAAAATCAAAGCGTATAATAATTTAACGATTGATGCTCTTTTAGATATAATGTCGGAGACAACTGATAAAAATATTACGGCACTAATTAGTGAATATTAAACAGGTTATAGCAATGTATAAAGGGCATTAAAGGACCCTTTATACTCACCGTTATGCTTAATGTGAAAAAACGGAATGACAGCATTAGAACTGATAATTGACTTACATAAAAATTCTGAAAGACAAGTGTAGGCTTCCCGCTTTTCTTCCGTAGGAAACGGATGCGGCCATCTATGATGTTTTCAACTTTCAGGAAAGCCATATCGGTAAAATTCATCCCGTACAGAAAGAAGGAACAAATAAAATAATTCCGATAGCGCTATAACCTGGTCCTGGGATATTTCCAACTCCAGGATCTTCCGAAGGTCTGCCGCGCTCAGGGCCCGCTTTTCGGTGGGGATCTGGCGTATGCTGTAGTAGGCAAAGGGATAAGCTTCTTTTTCGATCAGACCTGCCTTGATCCCCTTGTTGTAAAGGGCCCTAATGCCCCGTAAATAAGTGGAAAGCCCATTCCAGCTGTTGCCCCTGGCCAAATGTTGCCGCTCGAATCGTTTTAGGAAGTCGTAGGTCAGCACGTTGAACTTCAGGTCCTTTCCCCGGGTAAAGGTGCGTAGGACGGACAAAATGCCTTTATAGTGCCTGGCGGTACCACACCTGTGCTCGGCTTTCAAATCCTCCACTACCATTTCCCCGAAGGTAAAGAATGAATCATACGAACTATTTCGCCTATCCGCTTTAGAGAAACCGGAGAACGATTTCCCTCCATAAACAGTTAGGTTAATTGCCTTTATCCGGGGAAGATTATAGGGATAACTGTTAACTTTAAGAGCTTAAAACAACTTGTACGCAAGCTTAAAAAACGTTATCCTAAAATTAATGAAGAATAAAATTAGAAATTGGAAAAATGCCTTAACGTTATTACTAATTATCTTAAGCCTGTCTTGTGATAACGATGAGAAAGTTGTCTTAGAAGATAAAGACATAATTGAAATTAGAGATCAAGGAAGTTTCACAGTTGGAGGAAAAGTGATAAGAAGTACAGGGACTTTTGACTCTGTAGCTCACGGATTTTTTAATCCTACTAATCAAAACACAGAGGGACAAACACTACACGGAGACCACGCTACTGTTTTCTATCAAATACCAACCCAGGCAAAGAAATTACCCTTGGTGTTTTGGCACGGTTATGGTCAATCGATGAGAACTTGGCAGACAACCCCAGACGGTAGAGAAGGATTCCAATCTATTTTCTTAAAAAAGAAATACCCAGTTTATTTAATTGACCAGCCGAGACGTGGACAATCAGGGAGAAGCACAGAACCAATGACTCTTAGTGCAAATACCGACGACCAACTTTGGTTTGGGATTTTCAGACTTGGAGTAAACAATGAATTTTATCCTAATGTTCAATTCTCAAAAGAACCAGAAGCTCTTAATCAATTTTATCGTCAAATAACCCCCGATACTGGCCCCTTGGATATTGAATTAAATATTAAAACAATATCAACCTTATTTGACAAGATTGGACCTGGTATATTAGTTACTCACTCTCATAGTGGGGGACAAGGTTGGCTGACGGCTTTAAGAAATGAAAATATCAAAGCCATCATATGTTTTGAGCCAGGCAGTAACTTCGTTTTTCCAGAAAATGAGATACCAAATCCAATCCCTTATCTAGGAGGAACATTATCTGCCCGAGGGGTCTCAGAGGAAACTTTCAAAAAATTAACTAAAATCCCAATAGTTATTTATTATGGCGACTATATACCAAAAGAAAAAGTATTAGATAATCCAGGAAAAGAACAATGGCGAGCTGCATTGGAAATGGCTAAAAAATGGACAATAGTTGTTAATAAATATGGTGGAGACGTTACCCTTGTACATTTGCCTAAAAAAGGATTAATAGGCAATACTCATTTTCCTATGTCAGATTTGAATAACAAAAAAGTAGCCGATTTTATGAATCAATGGTTAGAAACTAAAAACTTATACTAAATGAAAAATTCAATTTTAGCCCTATTTATTTTAGCCTCATTATCGGGGTTTTCCCAAGACTCTGAATATAAAGTATCCTCATATCTCACTGAGGGTACAAAAGCACCAAACACTCATTATATAGGAGAGGCTTGGCTGAATGCAATTATTCACGATGATGCCGAATTGGGATATAATATCACAAAAGCAACCTTTAAAGCCAACTCAACCTTGGATTGGCACAAACATGCGTCTGTGCAGGTTTTAATCATTGTAGATGGTCAAGCCTATTATCAGGAAAGAGGAAAAGACCCCGTTGTTCTTGAAACGGGAGATGTGATTAAATGCCCTGAGAATACCGAGCATTGGCACACCTCGACCAAGGAAAGCAATGTTACGTATTTGGCCTTATATGGTGGCGGACAACCAACTACCTGGACTGAAGTGGTTACACAAGAATATTATGATGAGGTCGCGAAAAAACTAAGGAGTAATTGATAAGCGTCAAAGCTCATTAATCAAAGACTTGAATTAAAAAGCCAGCGTACAAAATTGTATAATAATAGCCGAGAGAGCAGTAAACTATGGGGGTTGTATCCCGTTACAACTTTTGTGTAACTTCACAGAAAGATGCCACGCAGTCGGCTACTATTCTTATGCTGACCGTTGTAGCAAATTAGAAAATGACAGGACAATTCATAGATGCCTTAAGATTTACATGGAAGTCACGACCACAATTTGGGGATGGCTTTTTCTATTTGGACACAGATTTTGGAAAGATTAGAGTTTTCGATACAAAGGAAAATTTACCAATTATCATTAATGTTCCTGATGGTCCTAATGTCATTGAACATCAAATTCCGCTGATACAGGATTTGGCCAAAGATTATCGCGTAATATGTTTTGAATATCCGGGATTGGGATTTTCATTTCCAAATAATAAATATGACTATTCTTTTTCTAATGGCTCAAACTTATTATTACAGGTAATGGACAGCCTTAGACTCCGTAAAGTGTCTTTGCTTTTTTCTTGTTCGAATGGGTACTATGCCATCCAGGCAGCCATTCAGAATCCTGAAAGATTCAACCATATTTTTTTATCACAAACACCTTCCATTGATTCTATTATAAAATGGACTGAGAAATCAATTCCCAATCTGCTGAAAATACCTTTAATTGGGCAATTGACAAATGCTATTCTTGCCAAGAAACTCGCCGATGTTTGGTACAAATATTCCCTGCCTAAAAATCATGAATCAAAACATGTATATTCCCAAACAGCTAAAACTTCAATTGCAAATGGAGGCTGTTTTTGTCTTTCTTCCTTAGTTCAAGGATTAAACAAGGACAGAAAATCAGAATTAAATCTAATAGGAGTTCCGACCACTTTAGTTTGGGGCTCCATGGAC
>NZ_JBAVZJ010000256.1:0-7914 GCF_049588695.1 Robiginitalea sp. | reverse complement strand
CTCGATCTGGAATTGCACCCGAACTTTGTGGAAAACAGGTGGGTGTATATGAGTTACGCCTCGGAAGAGGGGCCTGAGAAAGGCGGGCATACCGCCATAGCCCGGGCGCGGCTTAACGGCAATCAATTCACTGATTTACAAGTGCTTTATAAAGCCGGCCCGAATACTACCAAAGGGCAGCATGTTGGATCCCGTATTGAATTCGACGACAACGGCTATCTCTATTTCACCATAGGAGAAAGGGGTGAACGAGATGTCAATCCCCAGGATTTATCGCGGGATGGGGGCAAAATTTATAGACTCCACGACGACGGTCGCATCCCCGCCGATAATCCCTTTGTCAATACTGCAGGGGCACTCCCGGCCATCTACACTTATGGAAACCGAAACCCCCAGGGGATGATTAAACATCCGGAGACCGGAGAAATCTGGATACATGAGCATGGCCCAAGGGGCGGCGATGAAATAAATATTGCGATTCCCGGCCGGAATTACGGCTGGCCCCTGGTTACCTATGGTATTAACTACAGTGGGACGCCGATAACCGATAAAACAGAAATGGAAGGAATGGAACCCCCTATTCATTACTGGGTTCCCTCCATCGCCCCCAGCGGCATGTGCGCAGTGACCTCCGACCGATACCCGGGCTGGAAGGGGAGTATACTGGTCGGATCCCTGTCGTTCCAATATCTGGAACGCCTTGAAATGGATGGCCGCCGTGTGCTGAAACGTGAGAAACTCATGGAAGATATCGGACGGGTTCGCAACGTCCGGCAGGGGCCGGATGGCCTGATCTACGTTGCCGTGGAAGGCAAAGGCATCTACAGGCTGAATCCTACATCCTAGTATAGACTCAAGAGGTAACCCGAAGGACAAAAGACCGGATGGGTCTGCTCTTATTTTTTATAATGCTCCAGGGCTTTTTGAACTGATCCAAATTGGGTTAGGGCCTCCCCCGCTTTTTCATATGAGAATCCCAAATGTTCCATCAAATATCGCGTCCCCCTGTCGATGAGTTTGTTGTTGCTCAATTGCATATGAACCATTTTATTCCCACTGACCCTGCCGATGCGAATCATCAGGGCGGTAGAAATCATGTTGAGGGCTAATTTCTGGGATGTACCACTTTTCATCCGGGTACTCCCGGTAACGAATTCGGGACCTACGGCAATCTCTATGGGGATTTCTGCAGCCCGGGCTAAAGGCGATCCCGGATTGTTGGTGATTCCCGCGGTCAGCACCCCGGCTTCCCGTGCCTTCCGGATACCCCCAACTACATAGGGTGTGGTTCCGGAGGCGGCTATCCCAACCAGTGTATCCAAATCACCAATTTTGTGGGCTTCCAGGTCCTTCCAGGCCTGATCTGCGTTGTCCTCTGCGTGTTCAACCGCTTTGCGAATGGCGCGGTCACCCCCTGCAATCAAACCGACAACGCGGTCGTGCGGCATACCGTATGTAGGAGGGATTTCTGAGGCATCCAATATCCCCAGTCGCCCGCTGGTACCTGCACCGATGTAAAACAAGCGTCCCCCGCTGAGAAACCGGGGTACGATAGCCTCCACGAGTGCCGTGATCGCCGGGAGGCATTTTCGAACCGCTAAAGCGACTTTCTGATCTTCATCATTGATGGATTGGAGTAATTCACCGACGTCCATCTTTTCCAGATGGTCGTAGTGGGAAGGAGACTCCGTAATTTTATCAAAATCGGACATAATTAGAGAATATGGATTTGATGACTTCGAAATGAATTCAAACGACTGGATTCCGGTTCCAGCTCCGTAATAATCGAATTTATAGCACTAATGTCACATGTGCGGTACCGGTGCTGAGAATTGAGTTTTTCCGAAATACACAACAGAACTACCTTGCGGGAGGCCTCTACTACCGCCTTCTTCACCTGGACCACATCCCAGTCAAACTCCGTAAGACCGTGAAGTGCATCTACATATCCCGTGCCAATAAAACCGTAATCCACATGGATGTCGGCAAGGGCATTCACAGCAGTAACCCCCGTAGTAATATGGGCCTCAGCAGAGACCTCGCCTCCAATGAGGATAACGCGCACACCAGGTTTGTTCTGAAGTAATAAAGCAACGGGGAGACTAATAGTAAAACAGGTGATCTGCAGTGTTTCGGGTAGCAAACGCGCCAACTCCTGGCAGGTGGTGCCTCCATCCAGAAAGATAACACTACCACTCCTTAAAATCCCCAAAGCTTTTTTGGCAATAACTATTTTCTCCGCAATAGCGTAGGTATTCGCATTGGCCGCCGCCGGGGCGATAAATCCGAGAGAGACCGCACCCCCGTGAACCTTTCTGAGTTTCTGAACGGCATCCAGTTCTTTTACATCCCTGCGCACGGTATCCACAGAAACCCCAAGCTGCTCAGCCAGATCCGTCAGCAAAACCCGGTTGTGCACTTCTACATCTCTGAGGATCATTCGTTGTCGTTCTTCTTTTAGCATAGGAAGTTTCCACAAAGATACAATTTTCGATTTTTTGCAAGTATAAAAAGGTATAAAAATATATTATTCCTTTAAATTGCATTTTATTGCACTTATACTTGCATTTTATTGCAATTATACAAACTAAGCCTTATTTTTGTCATTAACGAAAACCTTAATGTTATGCCAGACCTCTCCCCTGCCGCTGCCTCCTATCCGATTCCCAAGGACGAAGAGGCTTTTAAGTTTGAGAAGATACGCACCCACATATACGAGGACTCTGAATCCGCTTCCCTTTACGCCGCCCGGGAAATAGAATCCTTGATTCGTTCCCGGCAAAAAGAAGGTAAAAATGTCGTTTTAGGCCTCGCTACAGGATCCACCCCTACCCGACTCTACGATTTCCTGGTGCACTTCCACAAAGAAGAGGGCCTCAGTTTTAAAAATGTCCTCACCTTTAATCTGGATGAGTACTATCCCATGCAACCCGACTCCATACACAGTTATGTGCGCTTTATGAGGGAGCATCTCTTTGACCACATCGACATCCCTGCAAAAAACATTCACATTCCCGACGGGACACAGGAAAAAGAAGATGTCCGTGATTTTTGTCAGGCCTTCGAAGAAAAAATTCAAAAAGCAGGGGGGTTGGATATTCAAATTCTGGGTATCGGGCGTACGGGCCACATCGGCTTTAACGAACCAGGCTCCTCTCTGGGCAGTATCACCCGGATGGTACGCCTGGATCGGGTGACCCGTCTCGATGCAGCCAGTGATTTTTTCGGCCTGGAAAATGTTCCGGCAAAGGCCATCACTATGGGGGTTGGGACCATACTTTCGGCCAGGCGGATTATCATGATGGCCTGGGGTGAGGGGAAATCTGAGATCATTCAAAAGGCTGTGGAAGGAAAAATCAGGGAATCCGTACCTGCTACCTTTTTGCAGAATCACCCGAATTGCGAAGTACTTACCGACCGTCCGGCAGCCTCTGCCCTCACCCGGGTAGCTACACCATGGCTCGTTAGCGAATGTGATTGGGACGACACCCTGATTAAAAGGGCTGCCATCTGGCTTTCATACACCCTAAACAAAGCCATATTAAAACTGACCAATGAAGACTATAACGAATACGGCATGGGGAACCTCATTGCGGAAATCGGATCGGCAGAACATATCAATTTAAAGGTATTCAACGACCTGCAGCGCACCATTACCGGGTGGCCTGGCGGCAAGCCCAATGCCGATGACAGCAACAGGCCGGAGCGAAGCCAGCCTTTTCCCAAGCGGAGCCTGATCTTCAGCCCGCATCCCGATGACGATGTCATCTCCATGGGAGGGACACTACTGCGCCTTGTAGATCAGGGGCATGAAGTACATGTTGCCTATCAAACCTCGGGAAACATAGCGGTTTTTGACGACGAGGTGATTCGCTTCCTGGACTTCGCCACCGATATTCAAAAAGGCAATCAGGAACTACAGGATCAATTCCAGGAGGTGCGGAATTTTTTAAGTCAAAAGAAACCTGGAGAAGTTGACAGCACGGAAATACAGAATTTTAAAGCTTTGATCCGCAAAGGAGAAGCCCTATCTGCATGTCGCTACTGTGGGGTGCACGAAGCCCATGCACACTTTATGAACCTGCCCTTTTATCAGACGGGTACTGTAAAGAAAAAACCGCATTCTGAAGCGGATGTGACCCAAACCTACGAACTGCTGCAAAGCATACGGCCCCATCAAATCTTTGCCGCAGGCGATTTATCAGATCCACACGGCACCCACAGGGTTTGCCTCCAAATCATCTTTCAGGCATTGGATCGTTTGAAAATAGAGGGGGCCGAATGGTTGGACGATTGTTTTATATGGCTCTACCGGGGCGCCTGGCAGGAATGGGATATTGCAGATATGGAGATGTCTGTGCCCATTGGCCCAATGGACATGGAACGAAAAAAGAACGCCATTTTTAAACACCAGTCCCAGAAGGACAGCGCTATGTTCCCGGGTCACGACCAAAGGGAGTTTTGGCAACGGGCCGAGCAAAGAAACCGGGATACCGCCCGGAGGTACGATGCTTTGGGTCTCGCAGAATATGAAGCCATGGAAGGTTTTGTTCGGTATCATTTGAAAGCATAACTTCGGGGCATGACGCCTAAAGACAAAAAGGCCTGGTGGTGGGTCCCCAGCCTGTATTTTACCCAGGGCCTGCCTTATGTCCTTGTGGTTACCGTATCTGTTATCATGTATAAGCAAATAGGGCTGGGTAATGCCGAAATTGGCTTATACACCAGCTGGCTCTACCTGCCCTGGGTACTCAAGCCCCTCTGGAGCCCCTGGGTAGATTTAAAAGGAACGAAAAGGCGATGGTTTTTGTGGATGCAATTGCTCATCGCCCTGGCTTTATTCGGGGTAGGGCTAAGCGTTCCCACGGACGTCTTTCTCACGGCTACCCTGGCCTGTTTCTGGATGGCGGCCTTTGCCTCGGCCACAAATGACATCGCCTCCGACGGGTACTATATGATCGCCCTGAGTGAGAAAAAACAATCCTTTTTTGTAGGACTTCGAAGCACTTTTTACCGCCTGGCCATGATAACCGGGCAGGGCCTTATTGTAATTCTGGCCGGTTTTCTGGAACAGCGTCTGGGGGATCCGGCACGAGCCTGGTCTGTTACCATGGTGTTTACTGCGTTTCTAATGCTCCTGCTAACGGTTGGCAATTTTTTTGCCACCCCGGTCTATGAGGTCAACCGGACCCCGGAAGGAGGCCAGGGATTTGTCAAGGTCCTGCGCGATTTTTTTCTCAAACCGGGCATTGGCTGGGCCATTGCCTTTATCTTATCCTATCGGCTCGGGGAATCCCAACTGGTCAAGATGGCGGCTCCCTTTTTGCTGGATACCGACAGTGCAGGGGGGCTAAACTATTCCACAGAAGCAGTCGGCACTATTTATGGGACCCTGGGGATCCTTTTTCTCTCGGCCGGGGGAATTCTCGGGGGTATACTCATTTCCAGGGACGGCTTGAAAAAGTGGATGCTTCCCATGCTCCTGGCCCTGAACTTACCCAATTTGTTATACGCCCTGCTGGCGTGGACTGGGGAAAATAGCCTGTGGGCCGTAAGCGGCACCGTAATTCTGGAGCAGTTTGGGTATGGTTTTGGATTTGCAGCTTTTCTCATCTACCTGATCTATATTTCCCAGGGGCCTTATAAAACAGCGCATTACGCCCTGGCAACCGGTTTTATGGCCCTGGGGATGATGCTTCCGGGAATGGCCAGTGGTTTTATACAGGAATCCCTGGGGTATCCCGGTTTTTTTCTCTGGGTTGTGGCAGCTGCCCTTCCTTCTCTCATCCTCTTGAAATACATCCGGTATCCCCGGGATTTTGGGAAAAAATCGGCCGAAAATGATGTCTGAATTTCCCGCATATGACGAGATTAAATCCCAGCTAAACCTCGGTGAAAAAGTGGGGCAACTCTTTATGCCTGCGGCCTTTATCAATGACAGTGAGGCTGAGATTGAAAAATTGGAATCCCTCATAGAAAAGGGACAGGTTGGGGGTTTGTGCTTTTTCCACAGCCGCGCAAGTGCAGCCACAAACTTCGAAGGTCCTAAAGAAATCCCCTATAACGAAAACAGCCTGGGCCGTCTCCAACAGCTTATCGAACGCTATCAGAGATCGGCGAGATATCCCCTTTTGATGGCTATCGATGCGGAGTGGGGGCTGGCTATGCGCGTTGAACGCGCCCCTCAATATCCCTATGCCCTTACCCTCGGTGCCCTGAACCGTTCCTCAGAAAACCTGCTCTACGAGCTTGGACTTCGTATGGCCCAGGATTGCCGTGAAGTGGGAATTCACCTCAACCTGGCACCTGTAGTGGATATTAACACCGATCCGGAGAACCCGGTCATCGGATACCGCGCCTTTGGAAGCGATCCGGAGGCCGTAAGCCGTAAAGCAACCCTCCTGCACCGGGGCCTGGCAGACGGCGGGATTCTGAGTTGTGCCAAGCACTTTCCCGGCCACGGGGATACCGCGGTGGATTCACATCTGAACCTGCCGGTATTAGACAAGGGCCTTGCGGACCTTGCAGACGAGGAACTCCTTCCTTTTAAGGCCCTGATTGAGGCCCATGTACCTGTGATCATGACGGGGCATTTGTCTCTGCCCCAGCTCGATCCTTCGAGCCTTCCCGCTAGTTTATCCCAACCAATCATCCGTGTACTCAGGGACATGAAATTTGAAGGGGCCATCATTACAGACGCCTTAAACATGCATGCCCTCAAGGGTGTCTCGGCACAGCCTGAAACCCTGAATTTACGAGCCATTCAGGCGGGTAATGATATATTGTGCTATGCAGAGCGGATTCCGGAGAGCATTGAGCTCATCTTAAATGAAGTGAGCGGCCCGCGAATTGAGGCTTCCTTTAAAAGGATTTGGGACCTAAAATCCCTAGCCTTCCTGGGTACATCAGAATTCATCGCCTCAAAGAGCGACCCTGCTGCTTTAAACCCTCAACTGGCCCGGGAGTGTCTTATTGAATTAGGCGATGCTCAGGCGGCAGATGCTGCATTCAGGAAAGAAGGCTTTGAGTTGATTGCCATAGGTCAAACGCCGGAGGTTTTTGTCAAAACACTTCGGGAAGTTCACGATTTTAAAACATATACCTGTTCCTCGGGAGTCGGATTTTCAAAAGACACGGGGGTGCAGTCGCAAAACATCCTGCTCACCCTGCAGCCCCCTCATATGAAGCCTAAAGACTTCTTTGGATTACCTTCTACACTCCTCAATGAACTAGCGGTGTTGAGTGATGAAAAGAACATCGTTCTTTATCTTTTTGGAAATCCGTATGTGCTCGCAAAACTGCCATTGAATCTCTTTAGTGGGGTGGTTTGTGCTTTTCAATCCCAGCCTGTTTTTCAGGAAACGGCCGCAGAGCACTTTTTAGGGCGTATCCAGGCGAAAGGCGAAATCCCTATAGAGCTCGATTATGACAACTAAAAATACATTTCAGATATTGGGTATGATGTCGGGGACTTCCCTGGACGGCCTGGATATGGCATTGTGCTCTTTCCACCGGGAAGGAACTTCCTGGTCTTATCAGCTGATCCGTTCCGGGTATGTGGACTACCCTCAGGCGCTGAGATCACAACTCGAAAATTCGATAGGGCTTCAAGCCACGGACCTCCTGGCGCTGGATGCCCGATACGGGGCCTGGTTGGGGCAGCAGGCCGCTGCTTTCCTGGGACCCGATTCATCGACCCTGGATGCGGTGGCCTCCCATGGCCATACGGTACACCACAGGCCGCAGCTCGGTTTTACATTTCAGTTGGGAGCACCTCAATACGTGGCCCTTTCCAGCGGATTGCCCGTCATTGGAGATTTCCGTTCGGGCGATATTGCCCTGGGCGGACAGGGAGCCCCCCTGGTACCTATCGGAGACCGGTTGCTGTTCGGTACTTATGATTTTTGCCTGAAT
>NZ_JBAVZJ010000255.1:0-4035 GCF_049588695.1 Robiginitalea sp. | reverse complement strand
GTTGCCGGTGCCGGATCCGTAAGGTCATCCGCAGGAACATAGACGGCCTGAACAGAAGTAATCGATCCTCTTTTGGTCGAGGTGATACGCTCCTGCATGGCTCCCATTTCAGTAGCCAGGGTAGGTTGGTACCCTACTGCAGATGGCATCCTTCCCAAAAGGGCGGAAACCTCAGATCCTGCCTGTGTGAAACGGAAGATATTGTCGACAAAGAAAAGTACGTCTTTCCCTTGCCCTTCTCCGGCTCCATCACGGAAGTACTCCGCTATTGTCAATCCGGAAAGGGCCACACGGGCACGTGCCCCGGGAGGCTCATTCATTTGTCCGAATACGAAGGTCGCCTTGGATTCTTTCATTACTTTTTTATCCACCTTACTCAGGTCCCATCCTCCTTCTTCCATGGAATGCAGGAAATCGTCACCGTACTTAATAATTCCGGATTCGAGCATTTCCCGAAGCAGGTCATTCCCTTCACGGGTACGTTCCCCTACTCCCGCAAATACAGACAACCCTCCGTGCCCTTTGGCAATATTGTTGATGAGTTCCTGGATCAAAACCGTTTTTCCCACCCCGGCTCCCCCGAACAAACCAATCTTACCTCCTTTGGCATAAGGCTCAATCAGGTCGATGACCTTTATCCCGGTTAAGAGTACTTCTGTAGAAGTGGAAAGATCTTCAAATTTCGGAGCTTCGCGGTGAATGGGCAGTCCGTCCTTACCCGCTTTGGGAAGATTCCCAAGACCGTCAATTGCATCCCCTATCACATTGAAAAGGCGTCCGTAGACGTCTTCCCCGACCGGCATTTGTATCGCAGCTCCTGTGGCAACAACCTCAGTTCCGCGGCTCAAACCATCTGTAGAGTCCATAGAGATGGACCGTACGGAGTTTTCGCCAATATGGGATTGAACCTCGAGGACCAAAAGAGACCCATCTTCCCTTTTGATTTCAAGGGAGTCGTAAATTTTTGGAAGGTCGGCTTCCGAAGGAAATTCAACGTCGATTACCGGGCCGATTATTTGGGATACCCTGCCTGAATGATTTGCCATTATTCTGAATTTATAAAAAGTCTAAGGTGCTTTTTTTCGGCTGCAAATATAGGGCATTCCTCCATAATTCGGAACGGTTTCCATCCCTTTTTCCATAAAAAAAGCGCCGGTCTCCCGGCGCTTAAATTATTGTATCTCCCTGTTACGGATTCACCGTCCAGGAAACATAGAAAATAGAACCTACAATTCCCGTTCCTACGGCTGAAAAGAAGTCTTCTCCAAGGATGTTGGATCCCCCCAGTTTAAAAATCGATTTCAGGCTGGGTACCGTATAATTAACCTGCGCATCCAACACGTTAAACGAAGGTATGGGACCATCGGCAAAAGTGTTTTGCCACTCATAGGAATCACTCCAGCGGTAGTTGATAAAGAACCCGAAGTTCTTAAACAATTCCGTATGCCCGAAAGAAGCCTTTACCTTGTGATTCGGGGTGTTGAATTGAGTCCGGAAATCCGGGAAAGCCGCCTGATCGAATTCAAATTCCGCATAGGTATAGTTTATTCCAAAATCAAAATCTCCCAATACTTTGGCGTCCAAGCCGATGGTTGCTCCATAAGATTCTACATCCGCAGGAGAGTTTGTATATGTCTGATAGGCTTGAGTGTCGCCGTTTTGCAATGCCAGGAGTGAGAGTGCATTATCCCCGGCCTGTCCATAAAGCGGAACAAGAACAATGGTGTTGGAAATAAAATTGTCATAAACGTTATAGTACCCGCTCAAATCAATAGCAATACGGCCAATTTGTGCTCTGTAACCCAACTCAAATGCTGTGATCTCCTCGGGCTGAACTAAGGGAGTTTCCACCGCCTGAGGCGCTCCCTGTTGCAGCGAACTGACGGAAAATGCGTTCTCATAGGCGGCTCTGCCGACGATCGTAGATGTCGGGCTTCCTGTAATCGCCTGCCCAGAGGGAGAGAGTGGTAGGGTACGAACATCCCGATCCAGGTTATCCGGTGCAGATCCCACAAGGATGGCACGGCCGGCATTCAGACCGATAAATAAATCCTGGGTGGTCGGGTTCCGGAAGCCCTGCTGGACGGAAAACCGAATGTTGTGGTTGCGCTCTTCTCCAAGGGTCGCTAAAAGAGAAGCCCTGGGAGAGAAAAATCCATCAAAGAACTCGTTCTTGTCGTAGCGCACAGATCCGGTAAATTTCAGCCGGTCGTCCAGAAATTGCTTCTGCACCTGAAGATAAGCTCCGTATTCGTTATAAGTGATGGGGCCGTCTATATCGGTAAAAATGGTTCCCTGTGAATTCAATTCATACTCCCGGAAAGATCCCCCGATCATAATATCCGCAAAATCTGAAGTCAGATGTGAAAAATTGTAATTGGCATCTGCATGACGAAACTTGGTTCTGTCTATAAATTTAGCACCTGTATTAAAATCTCCGTCTGCGATCACCCTGTTAAATACAGAATTAAAGGCATCCGTTCCCGGCACCAGCCGCCCCTGATCCGCCGCTTGTCTGGCGACAGCATGGGCTTGCTCTTCCGGAAGTTGAACCCCAGTTCCGACACCGAGTCGTGCCCCGATAAACGTTTGGGCGTAGTCCGTAAACCACTGGGTATCTCCTTTCCAGGCCCGGTTGATATTAATGGCTGCAAAACGAGTATCGTACGAATTTCCTGAGTTTTCCGAGGTGATATACCCCCTTACAAAGAAGTTATTATTCCGAAACTCTATACGGTGTTGTTGAAGAGTGAAATCCCGGATTGCATAACGATTCGCTCCCTGATAAATCGTATTTCCACGACCTATACGCCCATTGTAGATGATCTCAAAATCATTGGCAAATGGGCGGTAATATAAAGAAAAGTCCGTTTTAACACTCTGCGCATTGTAGTTTAACAGATCCGACTCGGCATACCCCGTACGGGAAACCAATGCACTTCCTAAAGTTCCTGAAGGCAGGCCTACAGCCTGGTCAAAGTTCAGGAGCGTACTTACTTCATCTCCGTAAACATTCAATCCGTCATAGGCAGGGTTATCCCGGGTTGCGCCGGGTCTGTTGAGATCCCTTTCATCCACGGCATGCCAATCCTCTCCTTGCAGGAAGGAAAAGTTTGCCTTGATCGCAAATTTATCGCTGAAGGCATGGGCGGCGCGGATTCCAAAATCGTAATACGGATTAGTCCCCGCAGCATCCTGTTGGGTAAACCCTGTTTTGAAATAGGCGCTGATTCCCTGAAAATCAAAGGGATTCTTACTGTTCATAAACAAAATCCCGTTAAAAGCCCCGGCCCCATAGAGGGCAGAAGATGCTCCGGGCAGGATTTCAATGCTTTGAACTTCCAGTTCGCTCATCCCGACCAGGTTTCCAAGCACGAAGTTTAACCCGGGTGCTGTATTATCCATTCCGTCGACAAGCTGCATAAACCGCACGTTCGCAAAAGAAGCAAACCCCCGGGTATTGATCGACTGGAAGGTTAAACTGTTGGTGTTGATATCCACCCCTTTCAGATTCTGTAGCCCCCCGTAAAAGGATTCCGCCGGGGTGTTCTGAATCTCCTTTAACCCAAAACGCTCCACCGTAACCGGGGATTCAAAAAGGCGTTCCGGAGTCCTGGAGGCCGATATAACGACCTCATCTAAATAGGTTTGTGACTCGGAAAGGGTTATTGAAAGGTTTTCATTATTTGAGGAAACGTTAACGGTAGTAGGGGAATATCCTATACTAGTAATCCGAAGCTCAAAAGGAGGGACTTCAGAGGTTTCGAGTACAAAATTTCCATCGAAATCTGCCGTGGCCCCTACCGTCGTCCCTGCAATTACGACATTGGCCGCAGGTATCGGAATTCCATTTTCATCGCTTACAGTTCCGCGTACAGTGGTTTGCGCATAAGCTCCCACTGCAAATAGGAGCATCGCAAGAAGTAATCCTGTTCTCATTAGACTAGTCTGTGTTATTAGTTTGAAGAGCAAGATACAGATTTTTTAGAACGGGGAATTAAAATTTAATAAAATTATGCGCGCATAATAAGAATA
>NZ_JBAVZJ010000254.1:0-4833 GCF_049588695.1 Robiginitalea sp. | reverse complement strand
GTGGTAAGATTGGGGCTGCCTACACTTTCCTCAGCGATTTCACCTTTGAATCTAATTTTCAGTTTAATTATGCAGAGGTAATTTCCAAATCCTTTTTCCCCACCGTATTTTATGGGTCCGGAAAGGTCTTCAACGTAGACCGTAATTTTGTTACAGAGGGTAAGAATATTTTTCGCGACTATACCTGGGATACCTTCCTGAAATACAACCGGGGCTTCGGGGAAGGTCACAACATTCAAGCTACTCTTGGAATGTCCGTCTTCAGGACCAGTGGGCAGTTTTCCGGAGCCACGGGATTTGATATTCCCGGAAACGATTATCAGAATGCCGACCTGGACAATGCCTCTGACGTCGTAGACAATTTCATCAATACTGTCGGGAAGTTTGATTCCCGTCTGCTCTCCTACTTTTTCAGGGCCCAATACAATTATAAAGATAAGTACCTCCTCTCCGGGATTATACGCCGGGACGGGTCGAGTAATTTCGGACCCGAGAACCGGTTTGGATATTTTCCATCAGGCTCATTGGGATGGGTACTTACCGAAGAGGAGTTCATTGGGGACTCCAATTGGCTCGATTTCATGAAGATCCGGGCGAGTTATGGAATCGTCGGTAACGACCGGATCGCGACTAACGCCTTTCGCTCAGTGCTCTCAGGGGAAGCAGCCTACGTTTTTGATGGTGAACTTGTCTTTGGAAGGGCCGCAGGAGCCATCTCAAATCCTCAAATCAAATGGGAAGAGCAAAAGACCCTGGACATAGGTGCGGACCTGCGCCTGTTCAACGACCGGGTAGACATTACAGCTGATTATTTTAAAAGGCGTACTGAAGACCTGTTGGTGACCCCTCCTGTTTCTGGTATTCTCGGGGCAGCGGCCCCTGGCTCTGCACCCCCGGTGGTAAATGCAGGGATCGTGGAGAACAGTGGATTTGAATTTGCTATTGGGTATCGAACAGATCGCTCCAAGCCCTTCACGGCCAGCTTTAACTACAACGTGACGTTCCTGGACAACGAGGTTATCTCCGTAAACAACGGTGTTGGCTTTATCCCGGGAGGCTCCTTTGGGGTCGGGCAGGACCCGCCCGCGCGGATGGAAGACGGCAAACCCCTGGGCTACTTCTTCGGGTTACAGACCGATGGGATCTTCCAGAACCAGGCGGAAGTGGAGGCCCATGCCACCCAACCCAATGCCAGTCCCGGCGACCTTCGTTTTGTGGACATCAATGGGGATGGGGTGATAGATAACGACGACCGCACCGATATCGGAAACCCAATTCCGGATGCGACCATGGGCCTTAATATAGCCCTGAACTGGAACCAATGGGATTTTACGGCCTATGCCTTTGCCTCTATTGGAAATGAGATCGTCAGGAATTACGAGCGGAACCAACCCCTGGTAAACCGCTCCGTCTATACCCTGAATCGCTGGACAGGGGAAGGCAGTACTAATACGGACCCAAGGGTCACCACGGGGGCAACTTCCAACACCTTGTTTTCTGATTACTTTGTCGAGGACGGTTCCTTCCTCCGCCTCCAGAATATACAGCTCGGGTATACCTTCCCGGCAACCTTTAATGAGAACCTGGGGATAGACCAATTGCGTTTTTACCTCTCTGCCAATAACCTCTTTACCCTGACGGAATACAGGGGCTATGACCCGGCTGCCTCCTCAGGGGCTCCGATTGGAGCCGGAATTGATCCTGGCTTCTACCCCGTAGCGAGGACCTATTTGCTTGGAGTAAATTTCAAATTTTAATGCCATGAAGACGAGATCTTATACCCTTAAAATCACCGCCCTTTTCCTGCTGCTGCTGTTGGGAAACTACTCCTGCAGCGATGATTTCGTGGATGTGGATTCCTTTGATGAGGATTCGGAGAATTTTTTCAACTCTGAACAGGATTATCAGGAGGCGCTTATAGCCGCCTACGACCTGCTCCAATCCACCTATCTCAATGTACTTCTGGGGGAAATTGCCTCGGACAACACCCTGGCGGGGGGCGAAAGTGCGACGGATGTACCTGGTATACAGGAGATCGACGATATGGTACACACCCCTGTAAATCAACAGCTGAATGATATTTTTAACTGGATGTTTGCCGGGGTCAACCGCGCGAATTATATCCTGGAATTCAAGGACAAAACAGATTTTCAAGGCAAGGAAATCATTCTGGCGGAAGCCAGGTTCCTGAGAGCTTATTATTACTTTGAATTAGTGAAGTGGTTCGGCGATGTGCCTGTCCCTCTGGACTCCGAAACTGGGGAGCCGGTGGATCGCCGGCTGCTCTTCGGGGACCAGGACGTCCTGGATCGGATCCCAAAAGCAGAAGTATATGAGAAAGTCATAGAAGCCGACCTTATCTATGCAGCAGGTATCCTGCCCTATGTGCAACCTGAAACAGGCCGGGCTACCAAAGGAGCAGCCCAGGCGCTCCTCGGCAAGGTTTACCTGTTTCAGAATAAGTATAATGAAGCTGCGTCCGTATTGGAGGACCTTATCAACAATGGACCCTATGCCCTGGTTCAGGATTATACTACCATTTTTGCAAACGACAACGAAAACAATGCTGAATCCGTCTTTGAAGTACAGTACACCGATGTTGAAGGTGCCGGTTTTGGTTGCCTGCAGTGTAGTGAGGGAAATGTGGCTGTTGGCTTTAACGGGATTCGAAATTATTCCGGCCCTGAATTTGAGTCTGGCTTCAGCTTTAATGTTCCCGTTCAGGAGGTCTATGAAGGATTTGAGCCTGGAGATGTTCGCAGGGATGCGGCCATTCTCGACATCGAGGCCTGGGCAGCTGAAAATATCGGGGTTTCTTATGTGGAAGGGTATGAGCATACCGGGTATTTCAACCTGAAATACCTGCCACGTCAGGGGGGGCTTAATACCCCGGATGCAAATTTGACAAAACCCAATAACTACCGTGCCATTCGGTATGCAGACGTATTGTTGATGGCTGCGGAAGCCCTGAATAGCGGGGGAATCAGCGATGATCGAGCCCAGAATTACCTCAACGAAGTGCGAAGGAGGGCTTCCCTCCCGGAAATTTCGGCGGTGGGCGGACCTCTCCGGGATGCCATCTACCGGGACCGCAGAGCAGAATTGGTTGGGGAGGGACACCGTTTCTTTGATCTGGTGCGGACCGGCAGGGCTGCTCAGGAAATACAGGGATTCCAGACCGGGAAGCACGAAGTGTTCCCGATACCATCTATAGAAATTGAATTAGCGGGAAACCGCTGGGAACAAAACCCAGGATATTAGTAAAGATAAATTAGCTACCCATGAAAAAGATCAAATACC
Source organism: Robiginitalea sp. (assembly GCF_049588695.1). Taxonomy (GTDB): domain Bacteria; phylum Bacteroidota; class Bacteroidia; order Flavobacteriales; family Flavobacteriaceae; genus Robiginitalea. Next base: position 1,533 of record NZ_JBAVZJ010000254.1, on the reverse strand, counting down.
TTTTCGTTTTCTTCGTAGGAGTACTCCTTTTTGGCGGATGTAACCAGGAAGAAGAACTTTCCTATGTATTCCAGGACATCTCCGCACCGACCAATGTGCAGGCCCAATTTGATATTGCCCAGGATGACTCGGGGGAAGTTTCTGTGACCCCAACGGCAGAAGGCGCTACCCTTTTCGAAATCTACTATGGGGATACAGAGGATGAAACGCCCACTGAGGTAAACCCGGGGGAAACTGCAACACATATTTACGGGGAGGGTGAATTCAACCTTAGGATCGTAGCTATCGGAATGACCGGGCTTACCAGTGAGTTAAACCGTGTCGTAACCATATCATTCGCGGCACCAACAGACCTTACAGCTGAGATAACTCAGTCCAATCCATTAGAAATTACCGTAACTCCTTCAGCCACGAACGCGACAGTTTATGATGTTTATTTCGGTGAAAGTGCTGAAGAAGAGCCCATGACAATTATGGACGGAGAATCCGCCGTTTATCAGTATGCAGCTCCAGGGGAATATACCATCAGGATCGTTGCAAGAGGTGCGGGGGCTGCTACTTCCGAGATAACGGAAGTCTTTAACGTTGAGGATTTGACGAATGCCGAAACCTTCCCGATTGATTTCGAATCCAATGAAACACTTACCGGTGTATTTGAAGAAGGGGATGGGGTAACCGGCAGTGTGATTGCCAATCCCGATGCCAGCGGCATCAACACTTCGGAAACGGTTTATGAGTTTACCAAAGTGGAAGGGGCTGCCTGGTATTCAGGAATCTTCCACATCTTTTCAGAGGACATGGATCTGAGCGTGGACCAGGTATTTAAGGTAAACATCTGGTCGCCCAAGGCAGGTGTTAATGTGCGCTTCCAAATCGAGAAGGAAGGCGGTGACGCCGGACTTAACCTCTTTATCGACCAGACCGTGGACGTTGCCGAGGAATGGGTGACCCTTACCTATGATTTCAGGGGAATTGTAGATCCTGCCAATGCATATGACAAATTTGTGCTCTTCCCTGATTTCGATGCCACAAATCAGCCTGCCGGAGATGGATCCATTTACTATATCGATGATATTAATCTGGAGACGCCTGGGGCGGTTTTGGAATTGCCCATCTCTTTTGATTTAGAAGGTGTAGATTATGATTTTGGCACATTCAATGGAGCGAGTTATGAGGTAGTTGATAACCCGGATCCATCAGGTGCTAATCCTGATGTTACCAAAGTCGGCGCAATCACCAATTCAGGTGCCCAGTTTGAAGGCGGTGCTTTCAACCTGGATACTCCTGTAGACTTCAGTGGAGACAATAAGACCATCGCCATGAAATTCTGGTCTACTGTTCCGGTTCCGATCCTTCTTAAATTTGAAGGAGGGGTGAACGGCGAAAGGCAGAATGAAGTGGTTGCCAGTCATACAGGATCAGGCTGGGAGGAAATCACTTTTGACTTCGCGAAAGATGCTACTAAGAGCTTCATCGATGGTAACCAGGGCGTTGGAGAGCCTTTTGTTCCCACGGGACAATACGCTACTATGG
>NZ_JBAVZJ010000253.1:0-2199 GCF_049588695.1 Robiginitalea sp. | reverse complement strand
CGGCATCTTTGGGCATGAGGTTCGGGTTCTCTGAACCCCGCACAGATAACTCCTTCACACGTGGGTAAGAATCCACAATGGTTTCCTGATAGGCCTTCTGTTTGGGTGAGTGCGGGATTTCCCGAATAAAATCTATAGAGAGGTAAAAGTTCTTTTTGCGTTTTCCATCGGGCAACATATTCTCGATTGCCCCGATGATTCCCTCAGGTTGTAAATCCCGGCTTCCCATACCGAAAGATCCTGAATAAATGGCAGGCATCTCGGATATGGAATAGGTGGTTAATTCAGGATACGCAAGGTGTTTTGGATCCCTGCCATTCTCGATGCACTTGTTTAAAACCGACCGCACTTCCCTTGTGATTGGGGAATCTACAGCCAGGGGCTGATCCAGTCGTTCCAAAACGGTGACTGCTTTTTTGCCTTTCAGGATTTCTCCCAACATATCCGAGGGGAAGGGTCGGAACATCACCAGGTCTACCACCCCTACTTTAATTCCCCGGGTTTCCCTGAGGTAATCCACAACGACTTCAGCGCTGGGCACCAGACTGCCCTGACCCAGGATAAGATAGTCGGCATCTTCTGCCCTGTAGGTCATCACGCGGTTATAGCGCCTGCCGGTGAGTTGGTGGTACTCTTCAAAGGCCTGATCCGCCAGTTCCTGAATGTGATCAAAGAAAAACGGGCGTTGTGCGGCAACGCTCTGCATATAGGAGTCCTGGTTTTGCACAATCCCTGCCATAACCGGGTTATCTACATCCCACAATTCGGGGATGCGACGGCGTGTTTCCCCGTAAATAATTTCCTGGGCCGGCGTCGGTGTTTTGATAATGTCATCAGGGCGCCCCAGGTATTCCTTAATCAACTCACGCTCAGGTAAAAGAAAGGACTCTATTAAATGTGTGGTTAAAAAACCATCCTGGGCTATAATTCCAGGTGAGAGTGCCAGTTCTGCAATGCGGTGCGAGATAATATTCAGGTCCGCTACGTGTTGTGCATTTTTGGCAAACATTTGAAAAAATCCGGTATCATCCACGGCGTGGTAGTCATCGTGCCCGGCGTGTACGTTTAAGGTCGATTTGGTCATCGCCCTTGCACCGATATTCAAGACATAGGTAAGACGTTTTCCCACGGCTGCATAGAGGGACTCGTGCATATACGCGATGCCCTGCCCGGATGAAAAGTTGGCGGCGCGCAAACCGGTCATTGATAAGCCGGCAGTAACTGCAGCAGCAGCGTGTTCTCCTTCCGGTTCAATGAATATCAGGGGTTTGTCAGAAATATTCAGGTGTCCCTTAGCGGCGGCATCGGCCCAAAACTCTCCCATTTGGGTAGAAGGGGTGATGGGATAGGCCCCGGCAGCATCGGTGGATTCACGTTCACACATGATTACAGCCGAATTTCCATCCATGGCAACGGGCTTACCCGGGTATTTGTATGATTTTGGGTCTTTGCCCTCTTTGGCACTTTTTGGAAGGCCTATTTTTTCAAGTATTGAATTGCTCATAATGACGCTCTATTTGACAGATTTTTTTGGGTTACCTTATGTTATTCACCAACCAATTGTTTTGCGTATTCCGCTAAATCGACACAGTTTTGCATCTCATCGAAAAGTGCGCTGTACTCATCATCCTTTTTGAAGGTTATAGCGGTTAAATCAAAGCTGCTAAATGCAGGGTCGACAGCCCGGCATTTTTCCAGTAAAACCTCGACAGTAGCCTCTTCATCGTATTCGATTCCGTGCTTCAATAGAAACCCCTGCAAATAATGGGATATGGAATACCGGGTGCTTCTGCATACCATAAAGGGTACGACATCTTCAGCGGGTCGATTCAACTCGCTCTTAGCGGCCGCCAGGTGTTGATCGGCTTGTTTGAACTGGGCTTTGATTTGATTGGAGTCCATGCGCAACGGTTTTAATTTGAAATAGGTAACAAGTAGTATCTATGAAAGATGGACTAAAAGTATCGAAAGAAAGACGGGTACTTTATGATTTTTATCAGTACTGGAGTAAATACAAAAGCGCGACAAACCTTCCTCCCTTTTGGGAGTTTCTGAACGGAGTATGGAGAACTGGGATACTTTTTAGTGGCTGGAAGTTCAGGTTGGCAGTAGGCAGTTGCAGTAGGTAGGGGGTGTAGCGTTCAAAGTTCAAGTTTCAAGGTTCAAAAATGAAAGTTGGCAGTGGCAGTGGCAGTAGGC
>NZ_JBAVZJ010000252.1:0-6493 GCF_049588695.1 Robiginitalea sp. | reverse complement strand
TCGTCAAAAACCTGGGTTTCGCGAACGATCTTCCACGGCCAGATTTTGGGAAGGGAGCCAATAATAAAACCTGTGAGTAAGGCAAGGGTGGCATTTTTAAAACGGGAAAACATCCATTTTAAAAGGCGCGCAAAGCTCAACAGGCCTACGATGGCCCCGGCCCCGACGATTGCAATAATTTTGAGATCCCTTTCATGTACGGCATCCAAAATCGTCTTATAGGAACCGAGAAGTACCAGAATAAAGGCTCCTGAGATACCCGGAAGTATCATGGCACAGATTGCAAGGGCTCCTGACAGAAAGAGAAAGAGCACTCCGGAATCTCCCTGTGAAATGGGTAATGAAACAATGGCGTAGGCGACAATGGCGCCCAAAATACCCATTATAATACTATTGAGTTTCCACTGGTCGATCGACTTGGCCACATAGAAAACACTGGCAAGGACAAGGCCGAAAAAAAAAGACCAGAGCAATACGGGCTGGTGGGCAAGCAACCAACTGATGCCCCTGGCCAGTGAGAATACGCTAATGGCTACTCCGGTGAGCAATGCCAGCAGAAAACCACCATTGAGTTCACGCCAAAAGGCGGCAAAACCATCTTTTCTCCATACCCCGAGCAGCGAAGGGCGAACATTGTTGATCGAGCGAATGAGCTCCTCATAAATCCCGGAGATAAATGCTATGGTACCCCCGGAAACCCCGGGCACCACATCGGCCGCGCCCATGGCCATTCCCTTTAAAACTACCCATAGATATTGAATTGGACTGCGTCCTTCCATAGCAGGAGAAAAAGCAAAAATAGCCTTTTTATTTGGAAGCTTTCCGCGATTCCCGAATGAGGCGCTGCACCCATACAGATCCTGAGATTTCAGGGAATCTGTTTTCGAAATAGGAGTATTTCTCAGGGTCTTCTTTCAGGGCTTTTTTCAAGGTGCTTTTCCCTTTCTCAAGGGCTTGGAGACACAGGTATACCCCTGCCAGCTGGTAATGCATCTGAGCGGATTCCGGATGGAATTCACAGCCCTGTTGCAATACCACTGCAGCGGTTTCGAATTCATTGGAGTCACAGAGGATTTCAGCCCAGAGCAACCAGGTGTCTTCTTCGTAATTCCCCAGCTCCGTAGCCTGTTTGAAAGCGAAGTCGGCTTCGTGAACCTGTTTAAGGGCCTTGTGTATAATCCCGGAGCGTTTCCAGTAGATGGCATTCTCTCCGTCAATGTTCAGGGCCTTATCGATATATTCCTGTGCTTTCTGGTAATCCTTTTTTTTCAGATAGTGGTCCGTGATAGCGAGCCACCCCTTATCGAGAAGGGGATCATCGTGCACGGTGAGATAGAAGTAGTACCGGGCTTTCTCCGGCCGGTTAAGTCGCTCGTAACACTTTCCGATGCGCAGATAGGCGTGGGATGTGGGATCTTCCAGTTCTGTCGTCGTATTGTAATTTTCTATGGCCTCCTCATACCGCCCCAGTTTTTCCAGAACCCTTCCTTTTTCGAAATACGCCCCCAGAAAACTGTCATCGGAAATTATTGCAAAATCAAAAGCAGCCAGGGCTTCCGGATACATTTTTACGGCATAATATTGCTTGCCCAACTGATGCCATGCAATTTGGCAATATGGATTGGTGTCCAGATATGTGTTCAGATAACGAATCGCACCCTCGTGTTCATCGAGAAATTCGTAACAGTAAATCGTGTTATAAAGGGAGGCATAGTCCTCAGGATCGGCTTCCAGGCACTGGATAAAACACTTCCGGGCCATGGTGTAATCATCGATAAAGAGGTATTCCATCCCCAGGAGTGAATACAGATCCGTGACCTCATCGGTCAATTCCAGGGCTTTGTGAAGCAGGGTGATGGCACCCAGGTGGTTGTCCTGTTTCGATTGAATGTTTGCCCGTTGCACAAAAATTTCTTCATTGTTGGGCGCGAGGAGCTGCAGTTCATCCAGGACGCGCTCTGCATCTTCAAATTCGTTTTCAAAAACCATCACTTCAACATCCAGCAGGCGAATATCAAGGGAATTCGGATGTTGTTGTAATCCCATTTTTATGGCCTTTTTGGCCAGGGATACCTTTCCATGATTCAGGTAATGATGTATGATTTCTTCAAAATCCTCTGCATCGAAGAAATAGACATCATCTGTCTTGAGCATGGATTCAAATTTGGTAATCGGAGGACCCGGTTGTTCACTGGAGTCTAATGCCATACATGACGTCTTGGATACTGGTTGTATGGATCTAAAAATATTTTTTTTAGGCAGTTATGAAGGCTCTCCCGGTGCTTTCTTATCAACAAATTAGTTAACACCATTATTGTCGTATCTCCGGAGCACCCGTAAAATAAGGCTGCAGCCCTGTTTGATTTCTGCTTCACTCAGGGTCAATGGAGGGCTGATACGCACTGCCCGGGGTTCAAAAAGCAGCCAGAAAAGGAGCAATCCTTCTTTCTGCGCCTCGAGCACGAGGTAATCGGCCATCTCAGCCGATTCCATAATCAGGGCCAGCATCAACCCCCGGCCTCGAATCTCAGAGATTGCCGGGTGAACCAGATGACTTCGAATCAGGGATTCCTTTTTAAGGGTATCGGCTATAATATTGGTTTGTTGAAGGACCTTAAGGGTAGCCAGGGCGCCCGCAGCTATGACGGGATTCCCCCCGAAGGTCGTGATATGGCCCAATTTGGGATTCTGAAGCGTATCCATATGGGCCCTGGAGGCTGTAAAAGCCCCGATGGGCAGTCCGGAAGCCATCCCCTTGCCCATGACCAGAATGTCGGGGACACAATCAAACTGCTCAAAGGCGAAGAGGGTTCCTGTTCTTCCGAAACCGGGTTGAATCTCGTCGAGAATTAGCAACGTTCCCATTTCATCACAGCGCTGGCGGACCTGTCGGAGGTAATCTGCTTCAGGGAGGATAAATCCTGCTCCACCCTGTATGGTCTCAAGGATAACCGCAGCGGTTTTGGAACTAATGGCTTTTAGCGCTTCGGTCTTGTTGAATTCGATATGGCGAATATCCGGGAGCAAAGGCCGAAAAGGTGCCTTTCGGGCCTCATAATCCGTCAGGCTCAAGCTTCCGATGGTATTGCCGTGATAGGCGTTTCGCGCCGCGATGAGTTCGGATCTGCCGGTAACCCTTCGGGCCAGTTTGATAGCCCCTTCCATTGCCTCGGTACCCGAGTTTACAAGATAGGTCGTTTGAAGGGGATCGGGCAGTACTTTCGCTAGTGCCCTACAGAGTTCGAGGGCCGGGCTTTGAATGAATTCCCCATAGACCATCACATGCATATACTTTTCTGCCTGTTGTTTGACGGCCGTGACTACATCAGGATGGCTATGTCCGAGAGAAACTGCGGAGACCCAGGCTACAAAATCCAGATAGGCCTTTCCCCGGACGTCGTAAATATAGCTTCCCGAGGCATGTGAAACCTCCAGGCCCAGGGGGTGGGGGGTGGTTTGGCTCTGGTAGGCCCGAAAATCTGATGTGCTGTTTCTGGAATTACTCACGTCCCACCTGTTTTACCGGTACCTGAGGTTTTCGATGTTTTCAAATCCTTTGACGAAGGGGCTTGCTTCAAATCCTCCTTCTCCTCCTCGTCGGGACTTTCTTTGTCAATAGGTTCCGTAATTCCCTGGATTACCGGTAATACGAGGTTGTTGTCGTCGGCGTCAAAAATGTCCTCAGGACTTCGAATCCGCTCATCCCCCCTCCAAATAAACCCTTCGAGTTTTCGGCTATCGGGCGGAAAATCCTTTTCCGGAGTAATATCCCCGTCCGGGTTGGTAATAAAAGTGATATCCTCGATATCGCTCTTTTCGAGTTTCAGCCGGATCTTACTGCTCTTTGTTTTATTGATCCCTATAAGGTTCCCGTCATCGTCGTACATATAGTAAATGACTTCGGTATTTTTAACAAGATCCACTAGTTTCAGCTCGTTGTCAATAAACTTGCCAAAGAGGTCTTTGCCCTTGGCCTGATTAAATCCACGCTGTCCCACAGTATCTTCAGAAATGATAAAGGCATTTTCAATTACTTTCAGGGAGTCGAGTTTATCGGTCTCCATATCGCTGATCAGATGGATACTGTCCCCTGTCATTTGGTTTTCAAGGTTCCAGATTACAGGCCTGTGGATCAATTGGGTAAGTCCGGAGCGCTCATCGAAATGAATGCTGTCACACTTCCCGCTCATATCGGTTTTATAAAACTTCGCATTTCGGAATGCCCTGAGAATTCTCGCCTCCGGACCACCCGTAACCATCAGGGTATCCCCGTGCATATAGAGGGAGTCCTGCTCCATCATACTTACCGAGACAGCCCGCCGGGTAGCAAAAAGGGAATCTTTGGCACGATGCACCTCTGCGTAGTGGGCACGTATTATGCCCTTATTGATGGTATCTGTTACTTTTATATTGTTCGTGGCGGAGGCAAATTCCCGGATTTTGTCAAAATAAACGCTGTCTCCTTCTATGATGCGATTGCTGTACTGAATCTCTGTGTTCTTAATCCCGTAACCCTGTTCGGCCGTGGTATCGTAGAATCCGCGTTCACAATACAACTGGTATGTTTCCCCCGTAATGGTTGAAGGGCCGTACATATAGGCATTTTTGGAAGTGGTGTAGTAATCCAGCCGGCTCGACTCCATGACGTACTCCGGGTTTGTGATCAGCACGCTGTCCTGGAATTGATATTTTTTCGAGGTCATATAGTACCTCCCCACACGACTGGTCAGCACATTGGCAGAATCTACTATTTTTCCATAATCCCGGTAGTAAGATTCCTGCCGCTCCCTGTCAAAATAGAGGGTATCCGTGGTAAGGGTCATGCTGCTATTGGTCAGGCGTACATTCTCATAGGCCTTGGCCAGTTTGGCGTTTCCTTCATATTCTATATACCCCCCGGTCATTAGTACAGAATCACCTTGTTTCAGGCGGACGTTTCCGATAGCTTCCAGGCGGTTTTCCTTTTGGTATAACAAGGCGTAATCGCACCAGAGATCTGCCCCCTGATGTTCAAATTGCACCTGTCGGTTGTCTTTGGAGAAAATAGAAGCTCCTGGTTTTAAAGCCTCATCTTTTGTAAAACTCCCACCGTAGACAATGGTGATTTTTGTGCCGGGCCCTGCGTCCTGTTGACCCCAAAGTCCCGAAGTCAGGATACAGATTCCGAGAAAGAGGAGGAGGGATTTCACCTGTGGGGTTTCTACAAAAATAACATTTTAGCGCAGTATGGTCTGTTTCCTGTCAGGGCCCACAGAAACAATTCGTACAGGGACCTCGAGTTCCTCTTCCAGAAAATGGATATACGACATGAGTGCTTCAGGCAGCTCTGAGGCCTCAGTCATTCCGGTCAGGTCTTCTTTCCATCCGGGCATCTCCTTGTAAACGGGGGTCAGGAGTGGGGCGTCGGTGGAATACGGAAGGTGTTCGATCGGTTTTCCCTGATAGTGATAGGCGGTACATACTTTAAGGGTTTCAAACCCACTCAGCACATCGGCTTTCATCATCATCAGCTGGGTTACCCCGTTGATCCGAACAGCGTATTTCAGGGCCACTAAATCAAGCCATCCGCAGCGTCGGGGTCTTCCGGTAGTCGCTCCGAATTCATTGCCGACCCTGCCGAGAGTTTCCCCGTCGGCGTCAAAGAGTTCCGTAGGGAAAGGCCCGCTCCCCACCCGGGTCGTGTACGCCTTGAAGATACCGTAAACTTCCTGTATGCTCCCCGGCGCGATGCCCAGACCTGTGCAGGCTCCGGCCGCTGTGGTATTGGAGGAAGTTAGATAGGGATAGGTGCCAAAATCAATATCGAGCAGGGACCCCTGCGCTCCTTCGGCGAGCACTTTTTTACCCGATTTCAGTGCCTGATATAAATATTCTTCACTATCGATAAATTGAAGGGTTTTCAGGCGTTCCACGGCTGTAAAGAATTCCGCCTCCAGTTCCTGCAAGTCGTACTGAATGTCCACATCGTAGAAATGGATCATGGCCTGATGTTTTTCGGCCAGGGCATTGTATTTGTCTTTCCAGTCCGGCAATTCCAAATCCCCAAGCCTGAGTCCGTTCCGGCCGGTTTTATCCATATAAGCCGGACCGATACCTTTGAGGGTGCTACCGATTTTTGCCTTGCCCTTGGCAGCTTCGGAGGCCGCGTCCAGCAACCGGTGCGTAGGCAGGATAATATGTGCCTTTCTCGAGAGTAAGAGCTTCTTCTGGATATCGATGTTAAAACTTTCCAGTTTTTCCAGTTCCTTGTCGAAGATCACCGGGTCAATAACCACTCCATTGCCTACGATGTTGATGGCATTCTTGTGAAAAATACCTGAGGGGATGGTGTGGAGTACGTGTTTAATTCCATCGAACTCGAGGGTGTGGCCCGCATTTGGTCCTCCCTGAAAACGGGCAATAATGTCGTAATCCCGGGTTAAAACATCAACAATCTTTCCTTTTCCCTCGTCTCCCCATTGGAGCCCGAGCAGCAAATCTACGCGCATGATAT
>NZ_JBAVZJ010000251.1:0-1725 GCF_049588695.1 Robiginitalea sp. | reverse complement strand
GCATTTATATATGCGCCAGCCGGGTTATGGAAGCAGCTATATTACCGGAAAGTACCTGTTGGAGCAAGCCATGATGGAATACGCGAGAATATACGAGACGAATCAAAAACCCTTTGAAATCAAGGCCTTCCTCGATAGCTTGAACACCATTGGGAATATTCCGATTTCACTGGGGCAATGGGAACTCACCGGGAAACCACCTGTATGGGATGCCCCTTAGGCCCACCCTCCCGAAATTGTTGTACTTTAACACAAATTTAGGAAAATAAGAAATGAAACGGATTCTGAGTTTAGATACAACCGCCTCTTGCCATGTTCTTCTAGCCCTGACACTTTTGACTGTCTTGAATGCCTGCGGGGACAAGGCAGCGCCACTTCAGGGCCCCCGTGAAATTACTGTATTTGAGGCCAAACCACAGGACTTGCCCCTCTACGATGAGTTAGTGGGTCAGATATACGGACAAAAGGATATCCCCATTAGGGCACGAGTAGACGGCTATCTTCAAAAAATCTCTTTTGAAGAAGGCTCCTGGGTGAAAGAAGGGCAACTCCTTTACTCTATTGATCCGGATCCGTACCTGGCCGAAGTAGCGGCACAGCAAAGTCGCCTGACAGAGGCACAAACCATGATGGTCAATGCCAAAAACGAATTGGACCGGTATATTCCCCTGGCTGAAATGAACGCGGTAAGCCGTAGTGACCTCGATGCCGCCCAGGCGACCTATGATGCCTCCCGGGCAAATGTCGATGCCGCCCGGGCCAATTTAAGGCAGGCCCAGATAAAATTGGGGTATTGCTCCATCAAGGCTCCCATTGACGGTCTGATTGGCGCCACAGAAGCCCGGGAGGGCGAATATGTGGGCCGCGACCCGAATCCGGTCATCCTCAATACCCTTTCCAGAATTGACACGATACGGGTTCAGTTTTCCATTTCGGAGGCAAAATACCTTGAGCTGGCACGGGCCCTTTCCAAAGGACGCTCCAGGGATGAAGTTACCAGGGATGTCCGTGCCGGTCGTCTAAAAACCAATATCGAACTGATCCTGGCCGATGGAAGTGTTTTTGAAGAGAAGGGCTCCATAGATTTTGTCAACAGCCAAATCAATGCAGCGACGGGGTCTTTGCTGATACAGGCCAGTTTTCCAAATTCTTCAAGCCTGCTCAGACCGGGCTTATATGCCAAGGTACGCCTGCAGATGGCCATAGCTGAAGGGGCCATCGTTATCCCACAACGGTGCCTGACGGAACTACAGGGACTGTATACCGTGATGGTAGCAACACAGGACAGTACTATTGAATCCAGACCTGTGGAAATCGGTCGAAGAATTGGCGATATGGTGATTGTAGAAAATGGGCTGCAGCCCGGTGATAAAGTTGTCATCGATGCGCTGCAAAAAGTTCAAACGGGTATGAAAATCATCCCGGTTCCCACCGAATTCGAAAGTAAAACCACACTCTGAAGATGGCTGGCGACAATGGAAATTTCTTCGTGAGAAGACCTATCGTAGCTATGGTAATCGCCATAGTCATCGTTATTGTGGGTGGGGTATCTGTTATCGGCCTTGCCATTGAACAATACCCGAGCCTTACCCCTCCGGTGGTCGAGGTCCGGGGCACCTATGTGGGGGCAAACGCCCTGAATGTGGAGGAATCCGTAGCCACCCCTATCGAACAGGAAATGAATGGGGTAGACAACATGATTTACATGAAGTCTACCAATGCCAA
>NZ_JBAVZJ010000250.1:0-3048 GCF_049588695.1 Robiginitalea sp. | reverse complement strand
GAATTCCTCCTTTCTCAGTAGTGACACTTTCAAAATAGGGCATAAATTCATTTAAAATAATTTCCTTGGTCAGATATCCGACTTCATCAAGCGTTTCAAGTGCCATAATGCTATACAGAGGTTGACTTTCTGGTGATGCGGTATCTGGTTCCATTCCGTGTCCAAATCCGCCATCGGGATTTCGATAAGCATAAACGGCATGAAAAACACCATTCATATTTCCGTTTGCAAAATGAAATTCAAATAAACGTCTTTCTATCATTCTCGCATTTGTCAGAATGAAATCTCTTGCTTTCAGAAAGTCGTTTTTCGATAAAATCATTTAGTTCTCAAGGATGTTTTAAATTACACACAACTTGTTATATGAACATAAATATAATCCTTATCCCATAAATCGGATCCGGATAACAGCAATAGAAGGTGTCCTTATCAATTTCAGAATCGTTCTCCGATTTTCTAAAAGCGGATAAGCAAGAGGGTAACGGGCAATTGTAACCTCCAAGTGAGGATTACGCCTATGGCGTGATCCAGACCATGCTCCCTCCTGCAAATAGAAAACCCAATCCGGCGATGCCGGATTAAGGTTTTTCATTTCATCCAAATACCCGAGCGAGCTCGGTATTTGCGGAAATGAAAAAACCCCGCAACTTTCGTTGCGGGGTTTTCTGAGTGATGTGGGCCCTACTGGATTCGAACCAGTGACCCCCTGCTTGTAAGGCAGGTGCTCTGAACCAACTGAGCTAAGAGCCCGTTAAGGGTGTGCAAATATAGGATAGTTTTTAGGTTCGCAAAAGAAATTATTCAAAATTTCAAACCACTTCAGCGACCACAAATGTGCTGCCTCCCACAAATATAAGGTCCTCCGCCACGGCGGCTTTTCGGGCAGCCATCAAAGCGCTGTCTACAGAAGAGTAGGATTCTCCCTGCAATCCATAATCAAGGGCTTTTTCGCGAAGGATCTCCGCATCCAGGCCCCTTGGGATATCGGGTCGTGCGAAGTAATACGCAGCATCCGAAGGGAAAAGGGTAAGAACCTTCTCCAGGGGTTTGTCTTTTACAAAGCCGAGCACTATGTGAAGCCTCTTATAATCTTGAGAAAGCAATTGTTCGAGAACCAGTTCCAGCCCATCCGGGTTATGGGCCGTATCGCAGATAATCCGGGGCCGTTCGCCCAGGGTCTGCCAGCGTCCCTGTAACCCTGTGTTTTTGGCTACCCTATTCAATCCGTTCACCATATCCGCATCGCTCACCGGGAATTCCTTTAACATCCCCAGGGTGGACACAACCCCCTTCATATTTCGTTTTTGGTACTTCCCGCCCAGGGAAGAGGAATACTCCGGAGAATCCTGCTGATCCGCAAAAATAAGGGGAGCCTCGCGCTCGGCAGCAACCGTCTTAAAAACAGCGGCTACCTCATCCTGGGTTTCACTCACGACTACCGGTACGCCGGGCTTGATGATACCCGCCTTTTCCGCTGCGATTTCGGGGAGCGTATCCCCCAGGAACTCCATATGGTCCATCCCGATATTAGTGATCAGGCTAACCTCCGGGATTATGATATTTGTCGAATCCAGGCGTCCGCCCAGGCCCACTTCAATAACGGCAATATCAACTCTTTCGGCACTGAAGTATTCAAAGGCCATCCCCACGGTCAATTCAAAGAATGACAAAGAATGGGCCTCCAGGTAATCCCTGTGGCGGGCGATAAAATCAATGACATAGGTTTCGGAAATAACCCTCCCATCCACCCGGATGCGCTCCCTGAAGTCCCGAAGGTGGGGAGAGGTGTAAAGCCCTGTTTTGTATCCGGCTTCCTGCAACACAGAAGCGAGCATATGACTGCTGGAGCCTTTACCGTTGGTGCCGGCTACGTGTATGCTTTTAAAATCGAGATGGGGGCTTCCTAAATATGCGGAAAACTGTTGTATCGTCTCCAGCTTGGCATTGAGGGCTGAGGCACCCCGCTGCTGATACATGGGAAGGCGGGCAAACATCCAGTCCAGGGTTTCCCGATACGTCATGGGTCTACTGGCCGAGTTTAAAATTCACAACTACAAAGCCTACCTGACGGTTCGGGGCCTTGCTATCAGGGTTCCAGCGGTGCGCCATAGCCGTTTTGCGGGCGGGCTCCAGCAGGCAGGAATTGTTATTGGTCGTTCCCCGCACCCCCGGGGTAGCCTTAATGACTTTTCCGGAGCGGTCTACTTCGATCTGAACGACCACCCGCCCCTCTTCATTGCACTCCTGTTTATAAGCAGTTTTACTGGCAAGGGAACGGCCGCTGAGGCCATATCCTCCTGATCCGGAACCACTTCCCGGGCTTCCGTAGTATGAACTGGCATAGGGGTCCCCTGCAGGATTCCCTTTATCCCCGGCCCGGTTGTCATCTCCCTCACTGCCTTCGGCCTGGCCCTCTGCACTGTTCAGGCCACCCATCATGGCGTCGAGTTCCCTTTTCTTGGCCTCCTGTTCCGCACGCGCACGCGCTTCCGCCTCTTGCTTTTCGCGGGCAATCCGCGCCGCTTCCTCCCGTGCCTCCCGTGCCTCACGGTCGGCTTTGGCTTTGGCTTCCCGTGCCGCCTCGTCGGCTTTCCGGCGCTGCTCTGCTTCTTGTTGTTTAATTCGAATGGATTCTTCCTCTTCCTGGGTCAGGACAGGTTCTTCGGGAATGGGTTCAGAAACTACTTCCTCCGGGGTTTCCTCCGGAAGGGCCTCTGCCGGCATTGGCTCAGTTTCTTCGGGCAGTACCTCCTCTTCGGAATCCTCTACGACAGGTTCTGCCTGTCGCTGGCGGATGGGCTCGGTGGGTTGCTCATCGCCCATCCCAAACTCCATGGTTCCAAAATTAACGGTAACTCCGCTCTCGGGTGGCGGTTCCATATAGGTAAGGCCTATATAAAAAAGCAAAAGGAGCAGTACACTTAACAGGATTGTCGTAAGTGTGAAGGATTTTTTCTTGTGTCTCGTATCTAAAAACGGCATCACTTTGGACGCACAGCAAGGATCACTTTATAGCTATTGCGGTTCGCAATGTCCATAACATTGACG
>NZ_JBAVZJ010000249.1:0-5227 GCF_049588695.1 Robiginitalea sp. | reverse complement strand
TCTGATTTTAAGGCCTTTGACCAGATCCTGGATTGTATTCCCCCCGGAATGCAGGTTCACCTGGCCAATAGCTCCACAGTGCGGTATTCCCAATTGTTCCCGATGGGTCCCGGGCATGCTGTGTACTGCAATAGGGGGACTAGCGGTATTGAAGGGAGTTCTTCAACAGCCGTTGGTGCTTCGTTGGCCTCACAAGAACCCACTTTGCTGATTACTGGGGACCTCAGTTTTTTCTACGACATCAATGCCCTTTGGAATAATTATGTCCGGACGGATTTTCGGATTATCGTAATCAACAATGGAGGTGGAGGTATTTTCAGGATCTTACCTGGCAAAAAGGAAGGAACTGATTTTGAAACTTTCTTTGAGACCGTACAGGATCGCTCCATAGCCGAATTATGTAAGGCTTTCGGCCTGGACTATGTGGGGGCTGGGACAGACCAGGAACTGGCGGCGGCCCTTCAAAAGTTTTATGAATCCTCAGATTCCCCGAAACTATTGGAAGTAAAAACCCCCCGAAAGCTCAACGATAGCGTTTTGCTGGGCTATTTTGATTTTCTATCTTGGCGCCTTCCAAACATCCTTTGACAAACCAATACTATGAGTAAAAAAAAAGATGCCCTGATGGCGGAATACGCCGGGGATATATCAGAAAAGTTCTCCGAAACCCCCGACATGAAGTTTCTCAACAAAGTGGTCACCGGTTTGGGGCCGGCCATATATAATCGGGATGCCTCCTTTGTCTCCGGTAGTGATGAGTCTGAACTGGAAACCGTCAGAACGAATTTCCTGATCAAAAAACTTGGGCTCGAGGATGGCCCGCACCTTATGTACGCTATTAAGGAAGTGATCAGGGAATACGGGACTTCTGAACGGAATAAGCACAGGGCCGTTGTCTATTACATCCTGGCGCGTCGTTTTAAAAAAGAAGACGCATATAAATAAACATTCCCTGGCCTTGAACCCCCGGGACACAACAGCTGGAACATTATGATCGAATTGGGGAAGTACAACACCCTTACCGTTTTAAGGGACACCCGGGTGGGCTTGTTTCTGGGAAGCGGGGAGGAGGCCGAAATCCTTTTGCCTCTCAAATATGTTCCCACTTCAACCGAAATAGGGGATACCCTCGAAGTATTTTGTTATCTGGACAGCGAAGAGCGACCCGTCGCTACAACGCTCACCCCTGGTATTCTCAGGGACACCTTTGCAGCCCTGAAAGTTCTGGAGGTAAACCAACACGGGGCTTTTATGGATTGGGGTCTGGAGAAAAACCTGCTTGTACCATTCCGTGAGCAACCTGTTCAGATGAGGGAAGGGGCCGAGTATGTGGTCTATTGCTACCTGGACCCCAAATCCTCAAGACTGGTCGCTTCGGCCCGCCTCGATCGGTTTTTAGATAATGCTGAACTCACGGTAACTACAGGCCAGAAGGTGTCTCTGCTGGTTTATAAAGAAACCCCTCTTGGATATGGTGTTGTGGTGGAAAACCGGCATGAAGGCTTACTCTTCAGGGATCAGATTCATCGTAAAATAACTTTGGGGAATTCCCTTACAGGTTATGTTAAAACCATTCGACCGGATCAGAAACTGGATATTGTTCTGGAGCCTATCGGTTATCGAAAACTGGAGCCGGCAGCGGAGCGCATTTACGAAGAGCTCCTGGCCTCCGGGGGTGCATTGCCCCTGCACGATAAATCGGATCCCCAAAAAATTCAGGATCGGTTGCAAATGAGCAAGAAGGTTTTCAAAAAGGGAATTGGAATATTGTATCGGGAGCGAAAAATTGAAATTCGCCCGGACGGTATTTACCTTACCGAAGCTGAGAACCGGTCATAGCGCATAGTACGTAAAGCGCCCTTTTGCGGGCGTTGAGAATGCCTGTTTCCCTTTTGTGGAATCGGAGCATTTTAGTTACCTTCGCCCTAAAGCTTAAAAAGTCCCCAAGTATGCCATTCATAGAGGAAAGTGATCTGCTGGAGTTGCATAAAGACATCGATAAAGCTCAGATCATCAATGAGCGTCTTCTAGATCAGATCAAACATAAGAACCAGGAATTAAAGCGGAAGGGAATCCAGCGGAATATTTTCGCGGTAGTCACAGTATTGTTCCTGATCGCAGCATTGGCCATAACTGCCTTTAGCATGGGGCTCAGTTCAGGGCCTGAGGCGAGGGACATGGCCGGAGTTAGGGACACTATCGAGGCGATGGACCGCAGGATGAGTAGTCTTCGCAAACAAAACGAAGAGCTGAGCCTGATTCGCGAATTCTACCTGGCCAAGGAGTTTATTGAAAAAGAAAAGATTTATTCGGTTCAGGTCAAGGCATTTGTGGATAAGAACTTTAACCTTGCCCCCGAAGCTTTGACTAATACGATCCTGGTAAAAAACAATCCCTTTTACGGCTATTCCCTGGGGAATTTCCAAACCCTGGAAGAAGCGCGCAACTTTAGGAATGAATTGGTGAATATGGGCTTTACTGACGCCTTTGTCGCCTCGTATCAGGATGGGAAACGCATTGCAATCGAAGAATAGGCCAAACCCCAAAACTTGACAAAATTAAGTGCCTGGGTCCACGCAGCCCGCTTAAGAACACTACCTCTTTCTCTTTCTGGAATCCTCGCCGGTACGGCCCTCGCATTGGGTTCGGGATATTCAGACGGGGGGTTGTTTTTACTCATGCTCGCGACCACAATAGCCTACCAGGTCACCTCAAATTTCGCCAATGACTATGGCGATGGGATAAAGGGTACAGACAATGAATTCAGGGTCGGACCCCAGCGCGCCATGCAGAGCGGTGCCCTTTCTGCCTCCGATCTTCGCCGGGGTATATGGCTTAGCTCATCGGTGAGCGCTGTTCTTACTCTAGGAACACTCTTGTATGCTTTTGGAACAGATTCCCTGGGGTATTTACTGCTCTTCCTGCTGCTGGGTAGTACAGCCATTTGGGCTTCTATAAAATATACCGTAGGATCAGATGCTTATGGATACAGGGGCCTGGGCGACATCTTTGTATTTCTATTTTTCGGATTGCTGAGTGTGCTGGGCTCCTACTTCCTGTTCACCCATAGTCTTGCTTTAGAGAGTTTTCTGCCCGCCATTGCTATAGGGGCCCTGAGTACTGGAGTTCTCAACCTCAATAACCTCCGGGACTGTGAATCGGATAACCGATCTGGTAAGCGGACCCTGGTAGTTCAAATGGGGTACGCCAATGGGGTGCGCTATCATATAGCACTTTGCCTGCTGGCTTTTCTGGCACTTCTTTACTATGTTGTGATTCAGGATCGACCCCTGTATTTTTTACCATGCCTGATCCCCTTTGTATTTATAGGAATGCACCTTAGAACGGTAACCCGCATTGCAGATCCGGCATCCCTTGATCCCGAATTGAAGAAGTTGGCATTGAGTACCTTTGGTATTGGATTGCTGCTTCTGGCAGTGAATTATTATTTTTCGTAGTTTTATCACTGTAACCGCTAAACCAGAGTCATTTTGGAAGAACCGATCAAAATACTTATTGTTGAGGACAATGTAATTATCGCTGATGACATGCAATCCATGCTTGAAGAAATCGGCTATGAAATTGTCGACAACGTCATCGTTTACGAACAAGCGGTGGAAGTGCTTAAAAACAATCAGGTCGATCTGGTATTGATCGATATCATCCTCGCCTCGGACAAAACCGGAATAGATCTCGGCAAGCATATTCGGGAGTCCTACGACATCCCTTTTATTTTCGTCACCTCGAATTCAGACCGGGCCACCGTTGAAAATGCCAAGACCGTGCAGCCGAACGGATACCTGGTAAAGCCTTTCGAACAACAGGATTTGTATACCTCTATTGAAATTGCACTTTCCAACTTTGAGCCTGGAAAAAAGTCTAAAGCGGCTGAAGTCGCAGATCATGTAGCCGGCGAAGGATTCACTTCAAACTCCGTCTTAAAGGATTCGATTTTTGTAAAAAAACAACACCTGTACTACCGGATTTACTTTGACGACATCCGATTTATCAAAGCGGACAATGTTTATCTGGAAGTCAACACTAAGGATAAAAAATTTCTGGTGCGCTCACCCCTGAAGAATTATCTGGAGAAACTCCCTCAGAACAAATTCTACAGGGCGCATAAATCATATATTGTAAATGTGGACCATATCGACGGTATCAATACCAGGGATATCCTTATCAATGGCACACTTATTCCTATTTCCAAGGACTTCAAGGAATTCATTATCTCCGCTATGAATTCCTAGTCCCCGGTTTCTGTCCCTTTAATATTTGGCAGCGATTCCCTGCGCCATCGGCTTATGGCAGGTGCGTACTACTTTGTGAAATTTTCGCCCACTATTACGTATTCATGATTTGTAAGCGTTTGTAACTCTCAATACGCCTTCGATAATGTGGCGTTTTTCCCAACTTCCTAACAGGCTAAAAATGCATAAAAGATGTCTAGACCACACAAATCAGCTACTTCACAACAATAAATTGCCCGGTGCGGAGTACGGGCCTATATTCGTCTCAGGATTAAAGGATAAATTTTCATTTTTCATTTTCATATAGTGTTCTCGTGAAAGAGTCTTGTCAAACGGCAAGGCTCTTTCTGATTTCAGACCTTTTTCAAATGATGACAGTCTTATGAAGTACTGGTGTATTCTTAGCAAAATACCATGGTACTGGTTTGTTTTGGGGACTTTTGCAAGGACTAATTATTATAGAATACCCGTTTCACAACAAGAATTCGGGCATACACAACAAAACAGTCGGGCAGGAGCTTCAAAATTCTATTTTTGAAAAGTCTTTAGTTAAGATCCCAAATCTTACATGTAGATGAAGAGGCTGTGTACTTGTGTGCATGGCCTTTTCTTATTTTCAGAGACCGCCTGACAACCTCCCTTTTATCAATCCCCACAGAATGGTTGTAATTGACAACAAAAGAAGGAGATTTCCGTTAGATAAAGGTAATTTTGAATGACTGAGATGCGGCAGCCCCTTTTACCTTATGACTGTTGCGCGGCGGATTTATGAAAAAATCACTAATCATCTTATGTTTTCTGGCAGGACTTGCATTCCCAGCACGCGGAATAGGGCAGGACTTCACCATGCCGGGGGAATCGTTTTTGCAGACCTATAGCGAGAAAGGAACAGCAGAGGAGAAACTGTCATATTTTTACCAGACCAGCGACCGGTACACTTTTCATTCTGCGTACGATTGGCTGGATCGCATAAATGC
>NZ_JBAVZJ010000248.1:0-3212 GCF_049588695.1 Robiginitalea sp. | reverse complement strand
CTCCCAGGGGTTAGTCAATCCACAGGGGAAGTGAACAACAAGCAGATCAACAACTCCACGTATTACTTCAACAACTTGTTATTCGGACCAACAGAATTACGCGTCTACGATGCTTCTGTGATTCGTCTTCAAGAGCTTTCTTTCGGATACAGTTTCCCTAAGAAATTCCTCGACAAGACACCGTTCGGATCACTTACAGTTACTGCGCAGGGCTTCAACCTCTGGTTCGATGCCTACAACACACCTAAAGGAGCAAATTTTGACCCTAACGTACAAGGGGTTGGTATCGGTAACGGGCGAGGCTTTGACTTCCTCAACGGTCCGAGCTCTCGCAGATATGGAATCAGTCTTAGAGCATCCTTCTAATAAAAATTGTTAATGATATAGCTATTATGAAAAATTTGTTTAAATATATTTCGATAGTCTTTATTGCAGGAGCTTTGCTTAATTCCTGTGAGACGACAGATCTGGACTTAAGAGTGAGTCCAAACGACCTGGCCTCAGACCAGGCGGATCCGAACCTGTTGCTGACTTCAGTTCAGTTGGCATATGGCACGAACCAGCAGGCTCTCAGTGATATTTCTGCAGAACTGACCCGGATTGATTATATGTTCGGACGGAACTACTTTAACAACTACCCCGGATCCGATTTAAACGGTACCTGGGGAAGAACCTACAGTAGTAACGGTAACGGTGTTGGAGATGGGGTATCAATCGGTATCCTGACCAACCTCCAAAACCTGGAAGCACTGAACGAAGACCCTGAGGTTGATTTAGGATTCCACGTGGCTGTTGCAAAGACGTTATATGCGCATTCACTGATTCAACTCGTGGATTTTGTCGGGGCAGCTGCCTTTAGCGAAGCGGGAAATCCAGCTGAGTTTCCAGCACCAAACCTCGACAGTGGCGAGGAGGTTTACGCTGCTGCTTTAGGCCTTTTGGATGAAGCCGAAAGTCTTTTCGCTGCAGACCCAAATACAATTGGAGCCGTTGACATCTTCTACAATGAAGATATTTCCAAATGGGAGAAGCTCGTCAACACCATTCGTTTGAAAGCGTATTACACCACCGGTAACGTCGCCGCGTTCAACCAGGTAATTGCCGGGAATAATTTTATTTCAGACCCGGCAGATGACTTTTTCCTTCAGTACGGAACCAGTGAATTGCAACCGGATAACAGACATCCTGACTTTGCAGCTGATTACACTCCTTCTGGGGCGAACATCTATCAGTCTAACTGGATCATGGAATTGATGCTGAACAACGACGACCCGAGAATCCGGTATTATTTCTACCGTCAGGTAGATGCTACCCCGGGTGCCGACGCTCCACCTAGTGAAGAAGACCTTGCTTGTTCTCTGGCAGTTCCGCCTCAGCACTATATAGACGGAGGGTTCACATATTGCTCGGTTCCCAATGGCTACTGGGGACGTTCTCACGGAAACAATGAGGGTACTCCTCCCGATAACTTTAAAAGAGCCGCTGTAGGAGTTTATCCTGCAGGAGGTCGTTTTGACGACAGCAGCTTCGGTGAAGTTGGTCTGGGTCTCGGTGGTGGTGGCGCTGGAATCGAACCTATCTTCATGTCTTCTTATGTAGATTTCTGGAGAGGGATGATGGCGTCTTCGGATGCAGACAGAGCGAACTTCATGCGATCCGGTTTGGTAAAATCTATCGCTACAGTTCAGACTTTTGGAGCTTTGGACAGCGGTGCAGATCAAACTACGGCACCTACACCAGACGATGTTTCTGATTATATCGATGGAATCGTAGCTGACTTTAACGCAGCTACTGGTGACGCTAAGGAGAACATCTACGCAGAGCAGTACTTTACTACTCTGTACGGAGGGGCTACTGAAGCCTGGGTATATTACAGACTTACAGGATTCCCAACAACACTATTACCAAACTGGGAAGCCCAACCAGGTCCGTTCCCTCGAACTCTATTGTATCCGCAAAATGAAGTGGTAACGAATGCAGGACTGACTCAGAAAGAAACTCTGACAGAACAGGTGTTCTGGGATACAAACCCGGCAAGTCCAACCTTCCCACCAGCAAACTAAAAAGCAACAGAACATGAAAAGATATAGCAACAAACTAATAATGACAGTTTTGGCTGGATCAGCCCTGCTTTTCACAGCCTGTCAGGAGGGTGACAACCCCATTGATGAAGTCAATGATAATGAAACCCGGGGAGCCGTCCTCAGGACCATTGAAGTTTTCTCCCCCGAATTACCTATTGGCGACCCAGAAGGATTTTTCGGCCTGGAAGCTGAAATGCAAACTCAGGAAGACGGAGACAATGTAGACTTCGTTGAAGTATATGTGGCCTTTAATGATAACACTGGAGGGACAGATACAAAAGAGGAGACACTTCATGAAACCATTGACCCATCTCAGTTTTTTATTGGGGAGTTTGGGTACCCTCGTTTTAGAAGTGAGGTTACTCTTGGCGCCATGCAGGCTACCCTTGGTCTGAACGACTCTCAGGTAAGGGGTGGAGACCAGTTCAGGATTCGTTACGAAATCGTCCTTGATGATGGCCGGCGTTATTCCTTTGCGGATAATACAGGTACGTTAACCGGATCCTTCTTTAGCTCTCCATTTTTGTACACCGCCGATATCGTTTGTCCTCCTATAGGACCATTACCCGGCGTGTATACTATTGAGATGCAGGATTCCTATGGAGACGGTTGGCAAACAACCACCGGAGGTGGTGGAGATGGGATTACCCTTACACTGAGCACCGGTGAGGTTTTCGAGGTAGGACTTTGTTCGCCATACTCTTCTGGAGACGGAACTTTCCTGAGAAGTGGTGATTGTACTCCTGGAGATGCTAGCGGTACCGCCACAATTACTGTACCAGCGGGAGTAGAATCTGCTGAATGGTTCTTCCCTGGAGATTTCTATGGAGAAATCAGTTTCCAGATCATTCACCCTACGGGGGCAGTGATAGCGGATGTTGGCTCAGGAGCCGATGCAGGCCCCGTGGTTATTAACTATTGTTTTGACTATCCCGAATAAATCCGGGATATCTATAAGTATATTAAGAAGAGGCAGTCTGGAAAGGCTGCCTCTTTTTTTTTGATTAGGCCTATCGTTTTTTGAGAAGGCATTCATTACCGCATATTACCTGAACTTAAGTGTGATCTCTCCAAAGTGAAAACAGCAGAGCTTTCCCTGGTATCGTGCAGAAATTAGCAGCGCACTAC
>NZ_JBAVZJ010000247.1:0-2758 GCF_049588695.1 Robiginitalea sp. | reverse complement strand
GAATAGGGTTGGTCGAGACTGTTTCGTTTTTCCCGGTTTCGCATCCAGCTGCTGTCTTTCCATTTGTAAGGTGCCTCCCAAACCACTGAAGCTGTCTTTGGGGGGTGTTCCGAGCGACGGGCAAAGGGATCTGCCTTTTCGGTCTTGCGGTCCTCCAGGTGGGAGTGTATTTTGTATTTGTACAGGGTTCCCGCTTTTAAATCCGGTATAAAACCCTCCCATATTCCACTGCCGTCCCAGCGCACATTTAAGGGATGTTCACCCTCCAGCCAGTAATTGAAATCCCCCACTACCGAAACGGCTTTGGCGGACGGGGCCCATACGGCGAAATAAACCCCTTTAACCCCATCCACCTCGGTGAGATGGGAGCCCAACTTTTCATAAAGACGGTAATGCTTCCCCGATTTAAAAAGGTCGATGTCAAAATCGGTAAATTTACTGTGTGGGAGTACGTGGCCCATAGGGTTTTTAGTTTTTATCATTGATTATTCCCCGGATACCTTCCAGGGGGATGACGGCCCAGTGTGGCCTTGAGTTCATTTCGTAGCCCAACTCATAAACGGCTTTCTCGAGCATACAGTATTTTAAGAGAAAAATTCGTTCGGCACTGTACCCAATATTGATGTTGTGTTCCTGTATCAAATGCACATAAGTCTCCAGGAATACACCGATGAAGTATCTGTAAAGCAGTTCCCCTGCCTCAAAAAGGGCCTCTTTGGGATAGGGATATGACCCATCATTATTGAAAATAGTCGCGTAAATGGCATAGTGGAAGGACCGGAACATCCCCGCAATATCCTTTAGCGGAGGTTGTTTGACCTTACGATCCCGAATGGTACTCTCGGGCTCACCTTCAAAATCCAGGAGGAAAAAATCATCCCCGTGCACCAAAACCTGTCCGAGGTGATAATCCCCATGAACCCTGAGGCGTTCTCCTTTGAGTTTGGTCCAGTCAAATTTCACAAATCGCTTTCGTATTTCATTTTTGCGTTCCAGGAACTCCTCGGCCAGTTCCAGGGCGGGGCCCTCGAGACGGTGTAAGTTGTTTTCTACCGTATTGAGTCGATTCTGAAACATGTAGAGGAGCCTGTTCTTCAGCCAGACTTCATAGTCCCCGTTAAAACGCTCCGGGGTAAAGGAAGTATCCTCAAATTCAGATCCCAGGGCGATATGCATTTCCGCCGTCCGCTCGGCCAGCTTCTGCAGTCTTGTAAATACACTAAGGCCGGCCCAGTCGATGATTTCAGCCGGGACCTCCCGAATCTTCAAACGCTCAAAAAGCTCCACAGAGGGGAGTTTTTCAATGGCGATTCCTTTGTATTCCAGGTTGGCAAAAATCTTATTGAGTTCACCCAGCATAAACTCCCAGGCATCCCCGTTATTGGGGACCATTTCCTGCATCAGGGCAATGGTTACATTTACATTGTCAGAATCCATGATGCTCAGACTTCCCTGATAGGCTGGGGTATTGCTAAATCCTTTCCGCTCCGAGAGGAACCTGCTCATTTCGTAATCCGGATTCTTATCGGCATAAATCCGGCGGAAGAATTTAATCACCGAAGCCCCGTTGATGATTATAGAGGTATTGCTTTGCTCCAACCCCATAAACCGGGAAGATTCATAGGGTGGCGGATCAAAGGTATCACTGCAATGATACCGAACCCGGGTTGTATCATTGGGTTCTGCGGTAATGATGCGTTCATAGACCAGTCGCCTGAAAGCTTCCAGGTTCACCGCATCGATAATAAAGCCCTCAACCCCGTTGATGGTCACCGGTAGGATTCGGTCCTTTTCGGCAAAACTCTCGTCCGAGACAAACGCTATCGGCAGAAAGTAGTGTTGGTAAAACGCCTCATCAAAATTCACCTCCAACAGCAGGCCGTAATACACTTCTTCCCGCTGCTGAATGCGAAAGTATTCCTGAATTTCAATATACTTCAGCGAACTCGATTTTCCCCCGTACCACCTTTGTTGTTGCACATAATTCTCGAGAACATCGGAAAGAAAAACGGTCATAAATTTCCCGTCCTCCATGAGCTGTTCCCAGGGCACATCAAAGCTGTAGGACTTCTGAGGGGCTTGTTTTGGTTTTTGTTTTTCCTTGGGCGTACTCATACTATCTGATCTGAAAAATGTGAAAGGGTAAATCCGGGTTCAGGGAAACGTAATTCCACTCCGATTCCCAATGGTATGTGGTATGGGTTAAGAGATCGTACATATGAAACGGCCCGTTTTCCATTGAGGGCAGCCGATCCAGGGGAAGCTGAACATAACCCTGCTGGCTGTTGGCAGCGTCCAGGCTGATGATGATCAAAAGGCGATCTGACTGGGAATCATCCCATTTATAGAACGCCAGCAACTGTTCGTTCTCCAGGCCGCAAAAACGTATGTTATTGGTCTGCTGCAGGGCAGGGTGCGCCTTTCGGATTGCATTTATCCGTCCGATAATATGCGTCACTTTGTTTTTAATGTTCCAATCCCAATGCCGGATTTCGTATTTCTCAGAATTCAGGTACTCCTCCTTGGAAGGGTAGGGCTCTGAATCCATATATTCAAAAACAGGTCCGTATATCCCAATATTTCCGCTAAGGGTAGCCGCCAGGGCATAGCGAATCAGGTGCATGCCCTCCCCTGCCCCTTGCAAATGAAAGGGATTGATGTCCGGGGTATTTGGCCAGAAATTCGGTCGGTAATACTCCCGCATTTCGCTTTGGGTCAGCTCCACCATATACTCGATAAGTTCCGCTTTGTGTTCCCT
>NZ_JBAVZJ010000246.1:0-8798 GCF_049588695.1 Robiginitalea sp. | reverse complement strand
AAATAGATATCCGCACCTATTCCATCATCTACGATGCGATTAACGATCTCAAGGATGCCATGGAAGGAATGCTCTCTCCTGAAATCAAGGAAGAGATTACCGGAACGGCCGAGATTCGGGAAACTTTTAAGATATCCAAGGTGGGTACCATTGCCGGGTGTATGGTGATGAGTGGCAAAATCTTCAGAAATTCAAATATACGTCTCATACGGGATGGAGTTGTGATCTACACAGGTCTGCTCGCTTCCCTGAAACGATTTAAAGACGACGTGAAAGAAGTTTCCAAAGGATATGACTGTGGAATGCAGATCAAAAACTACAACGACATTAAAGAAGGAGATATCATTGAGGCCTTCCAGGAAGTCGCTGTAAAAAAGACCTTGTAGCACAGCGTTTTTAAGTTTACTTAGAAAAGTTACCCGGATTCCTGCAAAGGAGGCCGGGTTTTTTGTTGTAAGGTTTGCAAAGGAGCAGGGGGGGGTGTTTATTGATTTTGAAGTTGCTGGCCCAAACGGGATTCAGGACTGGGGAAAGTACAATTCGACCTTGGCAGGTGGGTACAAAACTCTGGGGAGGATTAGCGATTTGCGGTCTCAGGACGCAGCAAAAGGGCCCCGGGGAATTGTTGCCGTACTTCCAGGAACTTTTTTTTCAGCCAGCAGGCGGTCTGTAAATTGACCTATATGTACTCTGTAAGTAGGGGAGTCAAAAACAATCTTAGGTACATATTCGGGAAAGGAAACAGAAGCTTCCTGCTTTAATTCTTCTGCCGCATCATAGGATCCAAAACCTATTTGAATCGTGTAATACAAGGCGTTTGCTTTGGCATCTTTGTAAATGGCGAGAAGTTTTTTTATCTGAGGATCCTCGTCAATGGAAACCTGACCCTGCTGTCCGTGCAGATGAAAGGACAGAAACAACAGAAAACCTAAGGTAAAAAACAGTTTGCGCATGGTACAATTCCTTATTGGGCATTAACGGGTATAAAGGTAATCCATTAGGGATTCAGGTGCTGTAGAGACTCATTATTTAGAACAATTATAAATTATAAATTCAGAAACCTTTAAGATTTCCCAAATAAAGTCTATGTCGTATTTTTGTCGACAATTTGGACCTTAGGAAATACGGGTGGAACCCCCGGTTTTGTATCCAAATTTTGAATGGTTCAGATAGATAAAAATACCTGAAAAGACAGTGATAAGAACTCCGGCCAACCCCTTTAAACGGACTGAATTCAGGTCGTTGTCGCAAACAGGAAAAAATATTGAACAACTGCTCATGAAAAAGGTTTTCAACCGCCATCAGTTATCCCCTCTTTTTGGTTTTTGTATCGTTATTTCTTTCCTTTTTTCACCCTCTGTAAGCGCCCAGGAGGAGGCTGCTGCACAGGAAGCGGCACCCGCGGAGGTCGCTCTTGCTGGTGAAGAAGGACCTTGCGGACCTGGCGATCCGGCGAAGGGGAAGCAACTGTTCAACCAGAATTGTGCCGCCTGTCACGCCCTGAACCGCAAAATGACCGGGCCTGCACTGGCCAACGCCGCGACCCGCCTGGTAGAAGAAGAAGGACTGGACTGCGACTGGATTTATTCGTGGATCAAGAACAGTCCGGGGATGATTGCTTCCGGTGATGCCTATGCGAATCGCATATACGAAGAATACAATCAGGCCGCCATGACGGCTTTCCCAACTTTATCCGATCAGGACATCAATGATATTATCGCCTATACCGAGGCGCCGCCACCCGCACCTGTCGCGGCGGCTACCCCGGCTACAGCTGCAGGTGAAAGTGCTGATTCCTCGGGAATTTCCAATGAATTAATACTGGGGGCCCTCGCTTTGGTGTTTGTCTTACTGGTGATGATGTTGATTCTGGTTAACCAAACCCTGAGGCGTATCGCTGTGGCCAATGGTGTTGTCCTGGAAAAGGAGAAAGCCGAAAAGCGCTTGCCTTTGTGGAAAGCCTTTGCGCAGAATCAATTCCTGGTTTTGGTCACATCGATCTTTTTGCTTCTTGCATCTGCTTACTTCGCCTATGGCTGGATGATGCAGGTAGGCATAGATCAGGGATATGCACCTATTCAACCGATACATTATTCTCACAAAATCCACGCAGGAGATAACAAGATCGAATGCAAGTATTGTCATTCCTCTGCTCGGGTCTCCAAACATTCTGGAATACCCTCCCTGAATATTTGTATGAACTGTCACAAATCCATTTACGAATACAAGGGTAATCCTGAAGGGCCTTCCGCTGAAGATCTCGCAAACGGGTACACTAACGAGTTTTATACAAATGAGATTAAAAAGCTCTACAAGGCTGTAGGATGGGACGAAGAGAACCAAAAGTACACCGGAGAGAGCCAGCCTGTGGAATGGGTTCGGATTCACAACCTGCCCGATTTTGCCTATTTCAATCACGCCCAGCATGTTTCTGTCGGCAACATTGAGTGCCAGACATGTCATGGCCCTGTAGAGGAAATGGAAATCATGTACCAGCACGCACCTCTTACCATGGGTTGGTGTATTAATTGCCACCGGGAGACCAATGTTCAAATGGAAGGCAATGAGTATTACGAAAAGATTCACGCCGAGCTCGCTAAGAAATACGGAGTTGATAAGGTAACAGCTGCTCAAATGGGCGGTCTGGAATGCGGTAAGTGTCACTATTAACAATCAGGAGTTATTTACAATAATCGTATGGCATCAAACAAGAAATATTGGAAAAGCGAGGCGGAACTCTCCCCGAACGATTCCATTGTTGAGACGCTTAAACAAAACGAATTCTCAGAGGCTATTCCTGTAGACGAGTTTCTTGGGGATAAGGAGCAGTTGGCAAATAGCCAGACCTCCCGACGCGATTTTCTCAAGTACGTCGGTTTTAGCACGGCAGCTGCTTCCTTAGCGGCTTGTGAGGGGCCGGTTCATAAATCCATACCCTATGTTTTTCAGCCGGAGCGTATTATACCGGGTGTGGCGAATTACTATGCCACCACAATCGCTGACGGGTATGACTATGCGAGTATCCTGGTAAAAACAAGGGAAGCGCGCCCCATTAAAATTGAAGGGAACAAGGAGGCCAAGGTATTTGGAGGAACAAATGCCCGTATTCAGGCTTCTGTTCTTTCCCTGTACGACAGCACCCGCCTGCAGGGTCCGCTGGCACAGGGAAATCCTGTAGAATGGGAAGCACTGGATGCCGGGGTTTCTTCTAAACTGCAGTCTGTCGCCCGCTCGGGTAAACAAATTGCCCTTTTGACCCAGACTTACGCGAGTCCTTCTACCTCCCGACTGATCTCACAGTTTTCAGAAACATTTGGGAATGTGAATCACGTCACCTACGATGCAATTTCTGCAAATGCCGCCCTGGATGCCTATCAGGCTAAATATGGAGAGCGTGCCCTTGCGGATTATGATTTTTCAAAAGCCGGACTTATCGTTTCCTTCGGGGCAGATTTCCTGGGAGACTGGCAAGGTGGGGGTTATGATTCCGGGTACACCAAAGGACGTGCTCCTAAAAATGGGATGTCCCGCCATGTTCAGTTCGAATCGAATATGACGCTTACAGGAGCCAATGCCGATAAGCGTGTGGCTGTTTCTCCTGCTGTACAAAAAGTTGCCCTGGCACATCTTTACGCCAAACTAAACGGGAGTTCTGTTTCAGGCGAACTTCCCGAAGCTGCCACTCAGGCATTGGAAGGCGTCTTACGGGAGATTGGAAAAAACAGGGGTAAGGCTGTCGTGGTCACCGGACTGGATGATACAGATGCACAGACCCTTGTGCTTGCCATAAATGAAATGTTGGGCAGTTTGGCCTTCGAGCCTAATGCGCCCAGGTACATTCGCAGCGGCAGTGCGGCCCGGTTGAATGCGCTGTTGGCGGATATGAAGAGTGGCAAGGTCGGAGCCCTGATTATGGATGGAGTCAACCCAGCGTACACCCTGCCGGATTCTGCAGCCTTTATAGAAGGTCTCAGCAACGTGGACTTGTCGGTTACCTTTACAACGAATGAAACCGAAACAGCCGGGCTTACTACTTATGCCGCCGCTTCCAATCACTACCTGGAATCCTGGGGGGATTTTCAACCAAAAAAGGACCATTTCAGCCTGATGCAACCTGTGATCCGGGAACTTTTCGATACCCGGCAATTCCAGCAGTGCCTCTTGAAATGGATGGGTTCTGAACAGAACTATTACGATTTTATCAAGGAAACATGGAGTACCGGGGTTCTCGCCAATGCAGACTGGAACCAGGCCCTCCACGACGGGGTATTCCATGCGGAATACGCTGTGTTGTACCGCGATCCGCTCATGCCCTTACAGGCTGAAGAGAAAACAGAAGAGGGAATCCTGGATTCAGAACCGACAGGTGTTTCTGATGTCGCCGCCGCTGCGCGACGCCTTGCCGGAAGTACGTCTTCTGGGATGAGTCTGGTCCTCTATACCAAAATTGGAATGGGAGATGGCCAACAGGCCGGTAATCCCTGGTTGCAGGAATTCCCCGATCCGATAACCCGGGTTTCCTGGGACAATTACCTCACTGTTTCCAAGAAAGATGCCCAGGCCCTTGGACTTGTAAACGATACCGCAGCGAACGGCGGTCTGGACGGCAGCAAGGTAAACCTGAATGTGGATGGAACCTCCCTGGCGGGGGTACCCGTGATCATACAGCCTGGCCAGGCCGAAGGTACTATGGGGCTATCCCTCGGGTACGGCAGGGTTTCAGGAATGAAAGAAGAAATGCGAACCGGGTTCAACGCCTTCCCGCTCTACCGGGATTTTAACTCGGTACAGTCCGCCACCGTGGAAAAAGCTGCAGGCATGCATGAATTTGCCTGTGTACAGCTTCATAAAACCCTTATGGGACGGGGCGATATCATCAAGGAAACTACCCTGGAAGATTTCAGTACGAAACCAGCTTCGGAATGGAATCACGTGCCGCAGGTATCGTTGGATCACCAGGAAGTCCCTGCAAATACTGTAGATCTTTGGGAAGGGTTTGACCGCTCTGTCGGACATCACTTCAATATGTCCATCGATTTGAATTCCTGCACGGGATGCGGTGCTTGTGTAATCGCGTGTAGTGCTGAAAATAATGTTCCCGTAGTTGGGAAGGAGGAAATCCGACGCTCGAGAGATATGCACTGGCTTCGTATCGACAGGTATTATTCTTCGGAGGATACGTTCAGTGGGGATAATGAAAAGAAAGACGCCATTTCCGGAGCTATGGAATCCAAGACGAGCTTTGGTGAAATGGAAGATCCTGCAGCCAATCCGCAGGTCGCCTTTCAGCCTGTAATGTGCCAGCACTGTAACCATGCGCCCTGCGAGACTGTATGTCCTGTGGCCGCTACGGTACACAGCCGCCAGGGGCACAATCACATGGCCTACAACCGCTGTGTGGGAACACGCTATTGCGCGAATAACTGTCCTTATAAAGTGCGTCGCTTTAACTGGTTCCTCTACAATAATAATGACGAGTTTGATTATCATATGAATAACGATCTGGGTAAAATGGTACTCAACCCGGATGTAAACGTGCGCTCACGTGGAGTTATGGAAAAGTGCTCCTGGTGTATTCAGATGTCCCAGAAGGCTATTCTGGATGCGAAACGCGAGGGCCGGGAAGTTAAGGACGAAGAATTCCAGACTGCTTGTTCCAACGCCTGTAGCAACGGGGCTATCGTTTTCGGAGATATCAACAATCCGGAAAGTGAAGTGGCTAAGCTGAAGGAAGACGATCGGATGTACCACCTGCTCGAACACGTTGGGACCAAACCAAATGTGTTTTACCACGTTAAAGTCCGTAATTCAAACGAAGCATAACAACCTAAGAAACGATAAATAAATATGGCGTCGCATTACGAAGCACCAATACGCAAACCCCTTGTACTGGGCGACAAAGGCTACCACGAGGTTTCTGTGGATATCGCCGCCCCGGTGGAGGGAAGAGCCAACAAGCAGTGGTGGATTGTTTTCTCCATTGCCCTGGCCGCATTCCTTTGGGGGGTGGGTTGTATTATTTATACCATTTCCACGGGGATTGGGACCTGGGGTCTGAACCGCACGGTGAATTGGGCCTGGGATATTACCAACTTCGTTTGGTGGGTAGGTATCGGTCACGCAGGAACGCTTATTTCAGCGGTTCTGCTCCTCTCTCGCCAGAAATGGCGTATGGCGATCAACCGATCGGCAGAGGCCATGACAATTTTTTCCGTTATCCAGGCAGGACTCTTTCCTATCATTCACATGGGGCGTCCCTGGCTGGCGTACTGGGTTTTACCTATTCCTAACCAATTTGGCTCCCTTTGGGTGAATTTTAATTCCCCTTTGCTATGGGACGTTTTCGCGATTTCGACCTATCTCTCGGTTTCCCTTGTCTTTTGGTGGACAGGGCTGTTGCCTGATTTTGCCATGATACGGGATCGGGCTGTGAAACCTTTCCAGAAGAAGATTTACAGCCTGGTGAGTTTCGGCTGGTCCGGCAGGGCAAAAGACTGGCAGCGTTTTGAAGAAGTTTCGCTCGTCCTGGCAGGTCTTGCCACTCCACTCGTACTTTCAGTGCATACCATTGTATCTTTTGACTTTGCAACCTCAGTTATTCCGGGATGGCATACGACGATCTTCCCTCCTTACTTTGTGGCCGGGGCGATCTTTTCAGGATTTGCCATGGTAAACACCCTTCTGATCATTATGCGGAAGGTGAGTAATCTGGAAGACTATATCACGGTTCAGCACATCGAATTGATGAATATCGTAATCATGATTACGGGTTCTATCGTGGGGTGCGCTTATATAACCGAATTGTTTATTGCGTGGTATTCCGGGGTAGAGTACGAACAGTACGCCTTCCTGAACCGGGCTACTGGTCCTTACTGGTGGGCCTATATGCTTATGATGACCTGTAACGTGGTTTCACCACAGATTATGTGGTTTAAGAAGATACGGACCAGTATCCTTATTTCTTTTATCATTTCGATTGTGGTAAATATCGGGATGTGGTTTGAACGGTTTGTGATTATCGTAACCTCCCTCCACAGGGATTACCTCCCATCTTCCTGGACCATGTTCTCTCCGACCTTTGTCGATATCGGGATTTTTATCGGTACCATCGGATTTTTCTTCGTTCTCTTTTTGCTCTATGCACGCACCTTCCCGGTGATTGCACAGGCCGAGGTGAAATCGATTTTGAAGTCTTCCGGAGAGCGCTATAAGAAATTGCGGGATGCCGGTCAACCCTTATATACTATGCCGGCTACGGCGGCAGCAGTAAAGACTGGGGAGAAAGCTGATGAGACTGGCGGAGCCCTCGATAAGGCGGGTAGCCTACTCAAGGCAATCGGAGTTTTCGATTCGAAATCCGAAAAGGCAGACGATCTGAAAAAAATCAAGGGAGTGGGCCCGCAAATGGAGCAGACCCTGAATGAAATAGGTATTTTTACTTTCAGGCAGGTAAGCCGGATGACCGAGCGGGAATACGATCTGCTGGATGCGCTGACGGAGTCCTTCCCGGGAAGGGCACTCAGAGATGACTGGGCAGGCCAGGCAAAACGATTAATGGACGACAATTCTTAAGACTATGGCATCTAAAGTTATTCACGCATATTACAATGACGATGACGTGCTGATGCAGGCAGTCAAAAAGGTAAAGGCAGCCCGGCATCATATCGAAGAGGTCTACTGCCCATTCCCTGTTCACGGGCTCGACAAGGCCATGGGGCTCGCACCAACACGGATCGCGATCACATCGTTTATGTACGGCTGTTTAGGGTTAACAGTGGCTATTGTGATGATGAATTATATTATGATTCAGGACTGGCCACAGGACATCGGGGGAAAACCGAGTTTCAGCTACCTTGAAAATATGCCGGCTTTTGTGCCTATCATGTTTGAGATGACTGTATTCTTCGCCGCCCACCTCATGGTAATTACCTTTTACCTGAGAAGTCGGTTATGGCCGTTTAAAGAGGCTGAGAATCCGGATGTCCGCAGTACTGACGACCATTTTATTATGGAGGTGGAAGTACACGGCAATGAATCGGACCTGACGGCCCTTTTAATGGAAACGGGAGCTGTAGAAATAAACAGTTTAGAAAAGTAAAATCGAAAGATGAAGAACTTACTTATAACAACTGGGGTACTCGTAGTGATTCTCTCGCTGGCATCGTGTAGGGATGACAATCAGCTGAATTACCAGTACATGCCCAATATGTATGAATCCGTGGGGTATGAAACCTATGAGCAGGTGGATTGGCTGCCCAATGGTTCAGAAGCCCTGACTCCGGTGGAGCACACCATTTCCCGCGGGCTTGTTCCCTATAGTCTGGAAAACACCCCGGAAGGAAAAGAAATGTCGGCCCTGGTTACGAGTCCTTTGGACTCGCTTCAAGGCGAGGCGAACCTGGCAGTGGGTAAGGAACTCTATGATATTTATTGCGCCATATGCCATGGGGCCAAGGGTGATGGAAAAGGAACCCTGGTTCAACGTGAGAAGATTTTAGGGGTCCCTTCATACAACGACCCCGCGCGTAACATTACACCCGGGAGCACCTACCACGTGATGTATTACGGCTTGAATTCCATGGGTTCTTATGCGAACCAGCTCAATCACGAAGAGCGGTGGCAAGTAGCTGAGTACGTGATGAAATTAAAACAAGACCTAACCAAATAAGATAGCGACTGCAGATGTATACCTTCTCAAACAGACTGAAAATAGGATCTCTGATTCTTATGGCTCTAGGGCTCGTGGGAATGGGGATTGGATTTGTTTCCGCGCCCTCGACAGTGGAAGAAGCCAAAGC
>NZ_JBAVZJ010000245.1:0-5739 GCF_049588695.1 Robiginitalea sp. | reverse complement strand
CTAAGGCTCCTTTTTCTAAGGCTTTAAATCGTAAGTGCTTCCTTACTTCACAAATGCCTTTTTCAGGGCACCGACAATTGCCATAATCACAGCGCCTCCTATGCCGCCTCCGGCAATACTACCCAGGATTGCTGAGAGGCCCGTACCAGCCTCTCCCAGGCCGATAAGGCCCAATACCCATCCTCCGATTCCTCCTCCCAGGATTCCGGAGATTGAATTACCGACGGTTCCGAGATCGAGATTCTTAAATAATCTTCCTGCTATGTTTCCACCAACTGCTCCCGAGAGCAGTTGGATAATCAGGGGCAAGTTCTCTTCCATTATAATTGGTTTTGTTGGTTGAACATTCCTAAATTACAAAAAAACATGTCATCTTTTAAATGCGCTGAAACAATAACGTATTGAAATACAACTTATAACCTTATGACACCCCTTAAGACCTCCCTCTTTTTTATCCTCTTGTGCCTTCCGGGTTCATTTATGGCTCAGGCCCCTGCGACTACTCCTTTTGAAATTCAAAAAGGTATGGAGTTGCAGGAAAAAATGAAAAACAGCTCAATGGTCAAAAATTTAATCCTCCATAATATAGGCCCTTCCATTATGAGCGGAAGAGTTGTGGATTTAGACGTCAATCCTTCAAGACCCTCGGAATTCTATGTCGCATATGCCTCCGGGGGGCTTTGGTATACCCAAAATAACGGGACGAGTTTTGTCCCTGTTATGGATAGGACCCCAACCCAAAACCTCGGTGATATTGCCGTTCACTGGCCAAGCGGGACAATTTACGCCGGTACGGGTGAGAATAATTCTTCCCGTTCCTCTTATGCAGGCATTGGAATTTTAAAATCTGTGGATAAGGGGAAGTCCTGGTCTTTTGCAGGCCTCCCGGATTCCCATCATATCGGGAGGATAGCGATACATCCGGACAGGCCTGAAGAAGTTGTTGTAGCTGTGCTCGGGCATTTGTATTCCCCTAATGAAGAACGGGGCATTTACAAAACCACTGATGGGGGTAAAACATGGAACAGAACCCTCTACGTAAATGACAATACCGGCATGGTCGATCTTACAAGGGCGCCCGGCAATCCCGATATTCTGTTCGCAGCCTCATGGGAGCGGGATCGGAAAGCCTGGAATTTTCAGGGAAGCGGATCGGGATCTGGTATTTATAAAAGCGCTGACGGAGGAGACTCATGGGAATTGATTTCGGATAAGGCCTCCGGTTTTCCTGTGGGGGAAGGTGTGGGGCGCATCGGCCTTTCCGCTTACGATGCCAATACAGTCTATGCCATCCTGGATAATCAATCCAGACGCCCGCCTGAAAAAGGATCGGATAAAGGGAAGGAGCTTAGCAAGGATGACCTTAGGAACATTTCGACTAAAGCCTTTATGGCTCTGGACAATTCCCGTCTGGATGCATTTCTAAAGTCCAATGGTTTCCCTGATAAATACAATGCTGCGAACTTGAAAAAACAGGTTGAAGCGGGCAGTATACGTCCCGATGACCTCATAAAATATCTCGAAGACGCCAATACGCTGCTTTTCGATACGCCTGTAATAGGAGCCGAGGTGTACCTGAGCACTGATGGCGGGGATTCCTGGAGTAAAACCCACGATGGCTATCTGGAAGACCTTTACTACAGCTATGGCTATTTTTTCGGGCAGATTCGCGTAGCCCCATACAACAAGGACCAGATTTATGTCACTGGGGTCCCGATACTTCGTTCTGACGATGGAGGAGCTTCTTTTTTGTCCATAGATGCTGAAAATGTCCATGCAGATCACCATGCATTATGGATAAACCCATCGCTCCCGGGGCATCTGGTCAATGGAAACGACGGGGGCGTTAACATCTCCTATGATTACGGTGCAAACTGGATAAAAAACAACGCTCCGACGGTCGGGCAGTTTTACGCCATAAATGTCGATAACCAAACACCTTATAACGTCTATGGGGGACTCCAGGACAACGGGGTTTGGAAAGGGGCCCACAATGCGGAAAACTCCGTGGAATGGCAGCAGTCCGGCAAATATCCCTGGGAAGCGATTATGGGCGGGGACGGGATGCAGGTTCAGATCGATTCCCGAAACCCCGATATCGTCTACACCGGATACCAGTTTGGTAATTATTTCCGCCTCGACCTCTCCTCAGGAAAACGCAACCGAATCCAGCCCGGGCACACACTCGGGGAATCCCCATACCGGTTTAACTGGCAAACCCCTATCCTTTTATCCCCCCACAACCAGGACATCCTCTACCTGGGCAGCAATAAGTTACACCGGTCCATGAACCAGGGAACAGACTGGGAGACCATTTCCCCGGATCTTACAACTGGGGGCAAGAAGGGCAATGTCTCCTATGGAACGCTGACCAGCCTTTCGGAATCCCCACTCCGTTTTGGCTTGCTATACACCGGAAGCGATGACGGCGTACTCCAGATGAGTCCGGATGGGGGAAACACCTGGAATCGGATTTCAAACAGCTTTCCCAAAAACTTATGGGTCAGTCGGGTCGCGGCCTCGTCCCATAGTGAAAATCGGGTGTATGCCGCTCTCAATGGCTACCGCTGGGATGATTTTACCCCCTACCTCTATTTGAGCGACGACCGCGGAAAAACCTGGAAGTCTATTGCAAAAGGGATCCCGACTGCCCCCGTAAACGCAATTGTCGAAGATCCTGAAAATGAAAATCTGCTTTTTGTGGGAACAGATAACGGACTGTACGCATCACTGGACCGGGGGCAAACCTGGAATACCCTTCAAAATGGGATGCCACACGTGGCGGTTCACGACCTGGTGATTCAGCCCGAGGCGAAACATTTACTGGTGGGTACCCATGGACGTAGTATCTATCGGGCCGATATCGCACCCCTCCAACAACTTCAATCGGGGTCTTTAGAGAACCCCCTGATCGTTTTTGAACTCTCGGATCTCAAACACTCCCAGCGATGGGGAAATTCCTATTCCTCCTGGAGAACACCCAACACCCCGGGGCTCGACATTGTATTTTACAGCCAAAAAGGTGGGGCGGCCAAAGCCACTATTCAGACTTTGGATGGAATCGTTCTCAGTGAGACCCAGCTCGAAGCCGATGCGGGCATTAATGTTATTTCCTACGATGTAGCTTTTACCAAAAAAGGCAAAGCGGATTATCTCTCGAAATACAAAACCCGACTCGTGGAGGCAGGTGATGGCAAGACCTACTTGCCCAAAGGAAATTATCAGGTCCTGATCCGCCATAACGGGGAGGAGGCCACTGAAGGTTTTAAAATTGAATAGCAACCCCTGAATTTATAAACCCGGACAACCCGTAGCCTATGGAGTTAACCTTAAGCATCCCCGCGCTTTTATTCCCTGCGATATCCCTGAGTATGCTGGCGTACAATGCCCGATATCTCGCCATCGCAGCCCTGATTCGGGAACTCCACCGCCAATATCGGGAAAGGGCCTCGGCCACGCTGGGCAAACAGGTGCGACAACTGCAACGGCGCCTGGAGATCATCAAGCAAATGCAGGCGGCCGCCATCCTGAGTTTCCTGTTTAGCGCCTTGTGTATGTTGCTATTGTATCTCGAGTGGAAGTTCTGGGCAAATTTGCTTTTCGGCTCCAGTTTATTTTGTCTGATTACCTCCCTAATTCTCAGTTTTATAGAAGTACAATTGTCTACCAAAGCCCTGAAAATTCAACTTTCTGATATTGGGGGAAACACTTCTGAGCCATAATCTGCCGCCAAACCTTATTTAGAACCTTTTTAATCCCATTAGAAAGGGGCACAAAGTTTGTTATTGATTTGCCTGTGGAGTATTTTTGTGGCTGCTGTAAAAAAACCAACGATTCATGAGCGGACTCGCTAAAACTTCAGTGGCCAGAAAAGTAGTTATGGCGCTTTCAGGGCTGTTTCTCGTGCTTTTTCTCCTATTGCACGTTACCATCAATCTCACTTCGGTGATCAGTCCGGACACTTTCAATACCATGTCCCACTTTATGGGCTACAATCCCGTAGTTCAGTTTTTGATGCAACCGATATTAATTGCAGGTGTGGTCGTCCACTTTGTGATGGGTATTGTTCTTGAGATTCAGAACAAAAAGGCCCGTAGCGTGCGATATGTAAAGTATGCCGGGGGTGCCAATGCGCCCTGGGTTTCCAGAAACATGATTTTAACAGGCCTTGTAGTTTTGGCCTTTCTGGGCCTGCACTTCTACGACTTCTGGATTCACGAGATAAATTACAAATTCGTACAGGCCAATCCGGAAGACCCTACCCGTTACTACGCTGAAACTGTGGAAAAATTTGCGCCTATGTGGCGGACGATCATCTACGTGGGTTCCTTTATCCTTTTAGCCCTGCACTTATGGCATGGTTTTGCATCTTCTTTCCAAAGTATGGGGATCAACAATAAATACAGCTCCGGGATCCGGAGTTTTACGCGTCTTTACGCCATTGTGGTACCGCTGTTGTTCATCTTTATCGCGCTGTATCATCACCTTAACCCAATAACGCATTAATTATGGGAATACTCGATTCAAAGGTCCCATCGGGACCCCTTGCTGATAAGTGGACGAAACACAAGAACGAAATCGACCTGGTCAACCCGGCCAATAAAAGGAATATCGATATCATTATGGTGGGCACCGGCCTTGCCGGGGCCTCTGCAGCAGCTACCCTCGCTGAGTTGGGTTATAATGTGAAAACATTCTGCTACCAGGATTCCCCCAGACGAGCACACAGTATCGCGGCCCAAGGTGGGATTAATGCTGCAAAAAATTATCAGGGTGACGGGGACAGTCCGTACCGTCTTTTTTACGACACCATCAAAGGTGGCGATTACCGTTCCAGGGAAGCGAATGTGTACCGGCTGGCCGAAGAATCTGTGAATATCATTGACCAGTGCGTCGCGCAAGGGGTTCCCTTTGCACGGGAATACGGGGGCTTGCTGGATAATCGTTCTTTTGGGGGTGTTTTGGTTTCCCGAACCTTTTACGCAAAAGGGCAAACCGGTCAACAACTGCTTTTGGGTGCCTACGCGGCTATGAACCGGCAGATCAACCGCGGTAAAATCAAATCCTACACCCGGCATGAAATGCTGGACGTCGTTGTGGTAGACGGAAAAGCCCGTGGGATTATTGCACGGGACCTTATCACAGGGGAAATTGAACGCCATTCTGCCCATGCCGTGGTAATTGCCTCCGGAGGTTATGGCAACGTGTTCTACCTCTCAACAAATGCTATGGGGAGTAATGTTACGGCGGCCTGGCGGGTACACAAAAGAGGTGCATTCTTCGCGAATCCCTGCTTTACCCAAATCCATCCCACTTGTATTCCGGTCTCCGGGGACCATCAGTCTAAATTAACCCTGATGTCCGAATCCCTCAGAAATGATGGTCGGATATGGGTTCCTGCCAAAGCCGAAGACGCTCAGGCTATAAGGGAAGGAAAACTGAGACCGACAAAAATCCCCGAAGAAGATCGGGATTATTTCCTGGAGCGCAGATACCCTGCCTTTGGAAACCTGGTCCCCAGGGATGTCGCCTCACGGGCGGCCAAAGAGCGCTGTGATGCCGGCTTTGGTGTCAATAAAACAGGAGAAGCCGTTTATCTCGATTTTGCAGCAGCCATTCAGCGGTATGGGTCCGAAAAAGCCCTGACCTCAGGAATCAAAGATCCGGACCAGGCCACGATAACTAAACTGGGAGAAGAAGTCATTGCGGCAAAATATGGGAACCTCTTCCAGATGTACG
>NZ_JBAVZJ010000244.1:0-4050 GCF_049588695.1 Robiginitalea sp. | reverse complement strand
TTTATCATTGCGGAAGACTTTTCCCGTGGGCATATTTACGCAAAAGGGCGTAAAGATTCTTTTGACCTGAAAACACGCCTGCATGCCCAACTCAACCTGCATCTGCTTCAGGAAACGCTGCAGTTGCCGGACATCAATTTTGGCG
Source organism: Robiginitalea sp. (assembly GCF_049588695.1). Classification (GTDB taxonomy): domain Bacteria; phylum Bacteroidota; class Bacteroidia; order Flavobacteriales; family Flavobacteriaceae; genus Robiginitalea. The sequence continues at coordinate 3,905 of NZ_JBAVZJ010000244.1, read as the reverse complement.
GGCATCTGAATGCCGATATCACAGCTGAAGGCGTTTACGATAAGGCAAATTCACATTTCCCGGTTACCGACGCGGAATTCATCGTCCGGGATGGATCGCTTCAAACGAGCTTCCCGGACCCCATTAAAGACATCACAGTGGATTTTCTCTTAAAAAACACCAATGGCGGGCTGGATGGGACGTCTATTGTGCTTAAAGAACTGTCCTTTGATTTTGAGGATCATCCTTTTGAGCTCAGCGCTTCACTGCGGAATTTAGAGCTGCTGGACTACGACATCCAGGCCAGGGGATCTTTGGACCTGAACAACTTTAGTCAGGTAGCTCCACTACCGTACGTTTCAAATGCCAATGGATTTGTTCGATTGGATGCCCGGTTTAAGGGTCATATGGTAAAAGGCGCAGAGGGGGCACCCCCTGACGTAAAAGTCGAGGCGAATTCGGGCAAACTCTTTTTGGAGAACGTCGTGCTCAATGTGGAGGAACTTCCCAAACCCCTCGAAATTGTATCCGGGGATTTTACCTTTCAATTAAATCGGCTGGAATTTTCTGAATTTCAAGTGAAATACGCTGGGAATTATTCTCTTCTCAACGGGTATTTCACGAATTATCTCGCGTATTTCCTGGCGCCTGATGGGGTATTGCAGGGGGATTTCGACTTCAAGTCAGAATTTATAGACCTCGACGAGCTTATTCCCAAAGAAGAAGTGCCGTCCCAAAAGCTTGTGGAAACTCATATAGATTCTTTAGAAACACGGGAAGAAATTACAGGGGTGTTGCAAGTCCCCTCCAACATTAACTTTAAACTGAATGCAGACATTGATACCCTCCGGCACTTTAAACTGGAGATTACAGAGCTGCGCGGTCAAATAACCATCTCAGAGGGAGGCTTCCTCTTTAACGATACCCGAATGGATATGGTGGGGGGCAAAGCAACAATGAAGGGTTTTTACAAACCAGAGGGCAACGACAAGGCTTTGTTCAACTACAACCTGCAGGGTCAAAACCTGAATGTGACTCGGGCTTATGAAGAAATCGAACTTTTTAACGATTTAGTGCCGGCTGCTGCGAATGCCGATGGTGTCATTTCCCTGGATTATGAAATCAGGGGCAGTCTGGACCAACAAATGAGTCCTGTCATGCCTTCACTTGAAGGCGGGGGAACCCTAAGTGTCCACGATGTACAGTTTAAGAACTACAAGCTTTTCGGGACGGTCTCGAAGGAAACACGCCTCAATGCCCTGAAGGATCCGAAGATGAGTGAGATTACAATGCATTCGACCATCGACGACAATATTTTGGAACTTGAACGATTCAAATTCAAGGTGCATCCCTTCAGACTTCGTATGGAAGGAGAGACCACACTTGACGGGGATATGGATCTTCAAATGCGGCTGGGCTTACCTCCTTTCGGCCTCATAGGTATTCCCATAAAAATCACGGGTACAAGCGATAGTCTGAAGATAAAAATGGGCCGGCGTGAAAAAGACCTTATGGCTTTGGAATACGACGATGACGAGTTTTCGGAGGAGGAGCGCCGCCGTTTTCGGATGCTCCGGGATTCCATTTCGGAGGATATGGATATTGAGGATATCAATGCCTTTGAAGAGCGGATGGATTCGCTTTATTTCCGTCAGGAAGAAAAGGTCGGGGACAGCCTGAAAACCAGCACATCGGCAGGAAGGTCTGCCGTTGAGCAATAGGGATTAGGCGTAATTCCTGGGTTTTGTACTGAATATAATAGGGACGCAAAAGAGGAGGATATGAAAACACGGGATTTTTTAAAGAAAAGTAGCCTTGGGGCTTTGAGTGTTTTTTTTGCACCTCAGCTGCTGGCTGCCCTGGAAAACGGTCAAAATAAAATTCTTCGAACCGCCCACATAGGAGTGGGGAACATGGGCGCAGAAGATTTAAAGGCCATTGCCTCCCATAGTCAGGTAGAAGTAGTGGCTTTGTGTGATGTAGATTCAGAATATCTGAAAGCTGCAGCCGTATTGTACCCACGGGCGCGAACTTTCTCGGATTATCGCGTGATGCTCACAGAACTCTCGGATACCATTGATGCGGTAATTGTGTCCACTCCGGACCATACCCATGCCCCGGCTTCCCTCCTTGCCATGGAGCTGGATAAAGCCGTCTATTGTCAAAAGCCCCTGGCGCATCGGGTAGAGGAAGTCCGGGCCATGAAAAAAATGGCTTCAGATAAAAACCTGACCACCCAGATGGGAATTCAGGTCCACTCCTTTTACGACTATAAGCTGGCCACTTTACTGATTCAGTCCGGGATTATTGGAAAAGTACATACCGTCCGGGCGTGGTCACCTAAAAACTGGGGTTTTGATGGGCCTATACCTGAAGGTAGCGATCCGGTACCCGACCGATTGGATTGGAATCTCTGGTTGGGGACCGCCCAGAGACGCCCCTATAAAAATAATGTGTACCATCCGGGGAACTGGCGTAAGCTGCTGGATTACGGATGCGGTACCCTTGGGGACATGGGGGTCCATATTTTTGATACACCTTATAATGCTCTTGCACTTGATGTCCCGAAAACCATAAAAACAGATTGCCGTCCTCCTAATGGGTTCGGGCATCCCGAACGCAATACGGTCACTTATGAATTCCCACCAACACCATTTACGACGGAGTCCCTGACCTGGATCTGGACGGACGGTCCGGGAGCTCCAGAGCCCCATCCGGACCTTGAATTGCCCCAGGGGGAGGTCCTTCACGATCAGGGGGCCATGTTTATGGGTGAAACCGGACGGCTTTACTTGCCCCATTTTGAAATGCTCCCGCGCCTTATTGTAGATGGTAGTTATACGGAGATCGACGTAGCCCCCTTTAATCTGGGGGAACCTGTTCGGGACTATGAGAGCGAAGGTAAAAAGCACTACCACGAATTTGTCGATGCCTGTCTTGGGAAAGCCAAATGTTCAGCCCCGTTTTCCTATTCGGCCAAACTTACGGAAACCATTCTCCTGGGTGTGATCGCAGGGCGTTTTCCGGGTAAAACCCTAAACTGGGATGCGGAATCAGCCCGTTTTGAGGAGGCTGAGGCCAATGCATTTCTGGGAAGTGCTTACAGGAAATTCTAATTTATTTTTCCTGAGCCGTAGAGCAGCGCCATAGTGAAGATGAAGCCTCATTAATGACTTTTGCATGAAAACACCTTTTTTAGTCCTTCTGTTGATGCTACTTGGCGCGATATTGGGTTTCGACATAGACGATACGGTGCCTGAACAGCCTTCAAAAGCACGCTGGATCCAACTTTTTAACGGGGAAGACCTTTCGGATTGGGATATTAAAATCCGCGGATATGAGATGGGCGTAAACTACAAGAATACATTTCGGGTGGAAGATGGATTGCTCAAGGTCTCCTATGAGGAATACGATACTTTTAAGGAGGAATTCGGCCATCTGTTTTATAAAAAACCTTTTTCGCATTACCGCCTTCGGGTGGAGTATCGCTTTGTGGGCCAGCAGGTCACTGACGGACCCGGGTGGGCCTTTCGAAATAACGGACTTATGGTACACAGCCAGTCTGCCCGGAGCATGGGGCTGGACCAGGACTTTCCAATATCCCTGGAAGCCCAGCTCCTGGGTGGTGGTGCTGAGGGGCAACGTCCCACAATGAACCTCTGTACCCCGGGTTCCGGCGTGGTTATTGACGGGAAGTTCCGGGAAGAACACTGTATGGACTCCAGTTCCGACACCTATCGCGGGGATCGGTGGGTGACCGCCGAAATGGTAGTGCATGGGGATGAAGTTATTCATCATATTGTGGAGGGAGATACGGTCCTGACCTATTCCCGTCCCGAAATGGGCGGGGGTGCCATCAGTGGCTATGATCCGGAAGTTTATATAGAGCGACAGCCCATGAAGTCCGGTTATATTGCCATTCAGGC
>NZ_JBAVZJ010000243.1:0-6223 GCF_049588695.1 Robiginitalea sp. | reverse complement strand
AATCTTGCGCACCTCCCGGTAAACAGTCTTGCGGAATTCATCGAGGTTTTCTTTGTTCAGGGCCGATATAAAAACCGCGTTCCCCTCCATTTTATGCATCCATGTCTTGTGCCACTCCTCCATGGTGTAATGGCGGCTCGTCCTTGGAGTGATCAGGTCATCTTCGTCCAGGACTTCGGGCTCGTACAAATCGATCTTGTTAAAGACCATCAGGGTTTTCTTATCGGCGCAGTCAATCTCAGACAGGATTTGGTTGACCGAGGCTATATGGTCTTCAAAACTCGGGTGTGAAATATCCACGACATGTAGCAGTAAATCCGCCTCCCGCACTTCATCTAGGGTGCTTTTAAAACTTTCGACCAGTTGTGTGGGTAATTTCCGGATAAAGCCCACGGTATCGCTCAATAAAAAAGGCAGGTTCCCCAATACCACCTTCCGCACCGTAGTGTCCAGGGTTGCAAATAGTTTATTCTCTGCAAAAACCTCACTCTTGCTGACCACATTCATCAGGGTCGACTTCCCTACATTGGTATATCCGACCAGTGCAACCCGGACCAGGGATCCCCGATTTCCCCTCTGGGTCTCCATCTGTTTGTCAATTCTCTTGAGTTTCTTCTTGAGAAGGGATATACGGTCGCGAACAATCCTCCGGTCTGTTTCTATTTCCGTTTCCCCCGGGCCTCGCATCCCGATTCCCCCGCGTTGCCGCTCCAGGTGGGTCCACAGCCCTGTAAGCCTTGGCAAAAGGTATTCGTACTGGGCGAGTTCTACCTGTGTACGGGCATAACTGGTGGTGGCCCGCTGGGCGAAAATATCCAGGATCAAACCCGTTCTATCCAGTATTTTTACCCGAAGTTGTTTCTCGATATTTCGCTGTTGTACCGGGCTGAGCTCATCGTCAAATATGACTGCACCCACGTCATTCTCCTTCACAAAACCCTCTATCTCAGCAATTTTTCCACTTCCCACAAAGGTCTTGGGGTTGGGCGTATCCACCCGTTGTACAAAACGACCCACAACCTCTCCCCCTGCCGTATAAGTCAGGAACTCGAGTTCATCCAGATATTCCTTAAGCTTATCTTCAGGTTGCTCCCGGGTGAGTATCCCCACCAAAACGGTACGTTCGTAAGACATCGTCTTTATTTCCAGCATAGATTCAGAATCTTCTACAAAACTACGGAATCGCAACCAAGTCTTTTTGTATTTTTAGACTCCTCCCCCAACCTTTAAAAATTAGTTTATGACTGCAAGGGCGGCAAATAGCGTTATCGTCGGGTTCTACAATCTTGAGAATTTATTTGATCCTGTGGACCAACCCGGCGTCCTGGATGATGACTTTACACCAGAAGGCAGCAAACACTGGACACCTCAGCGCTACGAAAAAAAGTTGCGGAAGGTGGGGAGAACGATATCCCGATTGGGAAGTCTGAGCGATGCAAAGTTCCCGGTTTTAATGGGTCTGGCAGAACTTGAGAACGACAGGGTCCTCCATGACCTGCTCCGGATGGAATCCCTGAAGGAGAACGGTATGGACTTTATACATTACGATTCCCCGGATGAACGAGGTATCGATACAGCCCTCCTGTTTCACAGGGAATTCTTCGAGCCCGAACACTGCGAGCCGCTTCCCGTAATACTTTACAACAATGACGGAAGTCGGGACTACACCCGGGATATCACGTATGTACGGGGAAATCTCAATGGGGAACGCCTGCATATCTTTGTGAATCACTGGCCCTCCCGAAGGGACGGGGACCATGAAACAGTCGCCAAGCGACTGGCTGCTTCAGGCACCATTCTTTCTCATATGAACACCCTGGAGCAGGAAGAGGAAAATCCCAATTATGTGATCATGGGGGATTTTAATGATGGCCCAAATTCGGAAAGCATTCAACAGCTTATGTCCCAAAAGCCCCTCTACAACCCTATGGAGACGCTTCAAAGTCCTTACAGGGGGAGTGCAAAGTACAAAGGTGAGTGGTCCATCTTCGATCAGATTTTAATCTCCCATACCTTTTTGAAATCCTCCCCGGGCACCCATTCCTTTGATGAGGCCAACATCTTCGACGAGGAATTCCTCCAGGAATGGAAGGAGCCCTATAAGGGAAAACCGTTCAGGACTTTTGTCGGCCAAAAGTACCTCGGTGGATACTCCGACCACTTCCCGGTATATCTCCTGCTGAATTACCACTCTTGACCGGAATTATTAAATACCAACTTGTATAATTTGATCTTCCTCCAGGAGGGGATCCTGCCGGAGTCTTAGAAAGACCTGGGCGGTGGTAACCACGTCCAGCTCGCAGTACTTAGCGATGCGATCGATATCCCCATTTTCATAATATACCGATCGGATTTGACTGCCATCAAGGTCCTCTTTGGGCGAGGGAATCCCCAGCACATGGGCCATAAGCCTCAGGGAGGTGTAATGCTTGAAATCCCCGAACTTCCAGAGCTCCATAGTGTCCAGGTGCGGGATCTCCCAGGGTTTCTTTCCAAACAACATGAGTTTATTGGGTATGGGAATACCCAGGATAATCATTCGGCGGGCGAGATACGGAAAATCAAACTCCTTCCCGTTATGGGCGCACAAAAGGTGTCGTCGCTCGCTGAAGTGGGAATCCAGCATTCCACTGAACTCCCTAAGCAGGTCATCTTCCGCCCCGATAAAACTCCGTACGCGAAACGTTCGCCCGTCCTGCGTTTGAAGGAAGTAGCCTACCGAGATACAGACGATTATTCCAAATTCCGCCCAGATACCCGCGCGCTCGTAGAACTGCTCAGGTGTGTATTCGTCTTTGCGCTGGTACTTGGTTTTTAGCGCCCAAAGCTCTTGCGCTTCTTCAGAAAGTGTGTTAAAATCAGGAGATTGGGGGACCGTTTCTATATCCAGAAAAAGTATGTCCCCCAGCGGTATATTATCGATCATCCCTATACATTTTATCCGTTACGGTGGTGATTTACCCTTAGATTTCCGCTTTATCCGAACCATTAAAAATGCAAAAAATATCGATTTTATGTAAAACCCCCGAAACCGACCTCTTAGTTTGTTTCTGCAATCCAATGTGCCTGAAAGAGCAGCTTTTCCGGGTTCGATCCCACTATATTTCCGTCGAATAGCATCTTTATGCCCTGGTTTTGCTTTAAAAAATCAAAAAACCAACCAGGGAGTCGGTTCTCAAGTGAATAAAACAGTCTGTCCCGAAGGGCTTTCATGGTTCAAAAGCCATTTTTTACGATGAAGACCCCCGGCATAACCCGTCAGGGAGCCATCGGTTCCAACCACCCTATGGCATGGAATCAGAATCCAAACCGGGTTCTTGGCGTTGGCCCCGGCCACGGCGCGTACCGCCCTGGGATCCCCCAATTTTTTCGCGAGATCCATATAGGACATCCGCTTACCGTAGGGGATTTCCAAAAGGGCTGCCCATACTTTTTGCTGAAATACGGTCCCTTCTGGTTGCAAGGGAACCTCAAAAATCTTCCGGGATCCCTCGAAATACTCCTGGAGTTGTGTGCAGACAGATCTGAGTTCATCGGGGATGGTGCGCACTAAGGAGGAGTCGTCCGAAACCCGAATTTCTGCAATTCCCTTTGCGGAACCTACGATACAGGCGACTCCCAAAGGGGTGTCCATGACGGCTTCGTACATACCCTTATTCAATTATTCCGGAACGTTTAGCCCGCTCTTCCCATTTACGCCGGGCGAGCTGTTGCAGGTCTTCCACATTGTCACTTTCGTCCATAATCTCGAGTCCCAGCAGGGTCTCAATGACGTCTTCCATGGTCACCAACCCACTCACCGTCCCGTATTCATCCACGGCCAGGGCAATATGTTCCCTATTGCGTATAAAGATGTCAAAGAGTTGAGGGATTGGGGTTTCCCGATTCGTTACCAATATCTCGCGTTTGATATCCGCCAGGGGTTTATGGCCATTTTCACCAATGATTTCCTCGAGGACGTTATCTTTTAGGACAAAACCGGTGATGACATCTTCCCGATCTCCGTGGACGGGAATGCGTGAAAAGCGCAATCTCGGATTTTCCTTAAAAAATGCCTCAATACTCTGTTTTTCCGGGGCAATCTTCATTACTGTTCGGGGCGTCATGACATCTTTGACCAGGACCTCCTCAAACTGAAGCAAATTCTGGATCACCTTTGACTCGGATTCTTCAAAGACGCCTTCCTCATGGGCAATTTCAGCCATAGCGCTAAAATCCTCCCGACTCAGAACACTGCCGTGGTGACTCTTGCCAATCAAGCGGGTGAAAAGCTGAAGAAGCCATAGTATTCCAGTGACTTTAAGGAGCCAAACCATCCATTTCAGAACAACGGCGGAAAACTTCGCGAGTTGCCTCCAGTAGGTTGCACCTATGGTTTTCGGGATGATTTCAGAAGTGATCAGGATAAGCATGGTCATTACCGCCGAAACAATACCCACCATAAGATCCTCAGTGAAGGGGACTCCGAAGACTGTACGTTCTGTCTGCCCATAGAGTTCGCTGTAAGCGACCTTGGCCTGCACACCAACGAGAATTGCCCCAACGGTATGGGCGATTGTATTCAGGGTGAGGATAGCGATCAGGGGCTGATCTACATCTTTTTTCAGTTCCTCAAGGACTACGGCGTAGTGCTTCCCTTCCTTTTTTTTGATGTTGACAAAAGTGGGGGTTATACTCAATAAAACAGCTTCAAGGATAGAGCATAAAAAGGAAAAAAAAATGGAAACGAAAGCGTAAATAAGCAATAATCCCATAGTGCATTCTTATATCTCCCAAGATACAATTAATACGATACAATGCCCATTAGAAGAATTTCAATAACCCAACGAAACTCCTTCAGCTATTTAAAAACAGGCTGGCCTCTTTCGCAAAATATGTGGCAATCATATCTGCACCGGCCCTTTTAATCCCTGTGAGCTGCTCCATCATCACACTGTCGTGATCCAACCATCCCCGGGCTGCCGCGGCTTTCACCATAGCGTATTCCCCTGAAACCTGGTATACGGCAATCGGCACGTCAAATGCTTCCCGCAAGTCCCTGACGATGTCCAGATAGCAAAGTCCCGGCTTCACCATTACTATATCTGCACCTTCTTCGATATCGGCGGCAGTTTCCAGGAAGGCCTCACGGCGATTTCCCGGATCCATCTGGTAGGTTTTCTTATCTGATGGCACATCTGCATTATCGGCTGGAGCCGAGTCGAGCGCATCCCGAAATGGACCGTAGAAAGCACTGGCATACTTTGCGCTGTAGCTCATAATACCTGTATTTTCAAATCCCGCAGCGTCCAAAGCATTCCGTATCCCCAGGATTCGGCCGTCCATCATATCACTGGGCGCGACCATATCGGCCCCGGCCTCAGCGTGAGAAACACTCATCGCACTCAGGATTTCTACTGTCGGATCATTTAATATCTGACCCTTTTCGACGATCCCATCATGCCCGAAGCTCGAATATGGATCCAGAGCGACGTCCGTTAAAACACACATATCCGGGCAGGCGTCCTTTATGGTTTTTATCGCCCGTTGCATCAGGCCCTTCCGATTTAAGGCTTCTTTTCCGGTATTGTCCTTCAGGACATCCGGCACTTTTACAAAGAGTAATACCGCCTTTAATCCCAGATCCCAAAGCTGGTTTACCTCTTTGGATATAAAATCCAAACTGAGTCTGTAATAACCCTGCATTGATGGAATCTCTTCCTTAACGCCCTTTCCCTCCACTATAAAAAGCGGAGTCAAAAAGTCATCAGGGCTCAAGCTGGTTTCCCGTACCATCGCGCGAATGGCGGGAGTCGTCCTCAGTCTTCTGTTTCTTCTCAATGGATACATAGATAAATCCTTATTAAATTTTTGTATCGGGCAGCTGAATCTCCGCCTTCATATAGGTCACAGCACAACCGCCGATATGCACCCGGTCCCCGTGATATTCGCAACGCAGTACGCCGCCTCGAACAGAGCGCTGTTGTGCCATCATCTTGGTTTTCTTTAACCGTTCATGCCAGTAGGGTATCAGCAGGGTATGTGCCGATCCTGTCACCGGATCTTCGGGAACCCCACAGCGTGGGGCAAAGAACCTGGAGACAAAATCCACTTCCACACCGGGAGCCGAAGCGATAACCCCGCGGCAGTCTATTTTATTTAACTTAAAAAAATTAGGGTTTAGGGCATCTAACTCCTCCTGGTCTTTATAGATCAAAAGATAGTCCGTCTGTCCCTTAAAACA
>NZ_JBAVZJ010000242.1:0-2219 GCF_049588695.1 Robiginitalea sp. | reverse complement strand
GCCAGATTCTCCACGGCAATACCCGTGTTTAAAACCAGTTTTTCAGAGAGGGAAAAGTCCATGCCTGCCCTCAATGTCAAAAGATGGTATGCTGGGGGCGGGGTATTGATTTCAAGTTCTACGAGTTCCTGCTGGGCCGGAGAAAAGACAAAAATGTTAGGGGGTGCCTCATTCTGCCGAAAGACATAGGTGCTTTCCAGACTCGCTTCAAACCCGTGCCATTCGGTCTTACGAAATGAAATGGAATTACGGGTAATGGGTGCAGGGATATTGATCAGGGGTTCGTCCTGATCCAAATCATTTCCCTTGGTGAGTGAAAAATGGTGTCGCGATTGCCATAAAGGACTCCATTGGACGTATCCGGAGATATCCACCCCGGCCAAACGGGCATCGGTTTGTCGGTAGCTCCAAACCGGGAAGGCACCCCTGATAGTAAACTCAGCCCCGGTGGGTTCCAGGAGAATAAAATCCTGTATAAAATTCAGATAAGGCTCAAGGGTAACCCCCCAACGCTCACCACTGCGGTTGTAGGCTATTGAAATCCGGTGGGAGGTTTCCGAATCGATACGCAAATCCCCCAGTTCAATACGCGCTGCGGAATGGTGCAGCCCATCGCTGAAAAGTTCCGAAGGGTTGGGTGGGCGCTGCCCCAGGGCATAATTGGCCCGAATTTCCGAATGGGTATCCAGGGTAAACCGCATACCTGCGGAACCTGAAAAGTTATGAAAATCAAAAACGGGATTGGTCAGCAATTGGGTGCCGAGATCCTCTACAATGAATTCGGGGAAGTCCTCGTCGTAACCGCGCTCTTCCCATCGGGAGGTTCGGTAGAATTTCAGGGCATCAATACGGCTGTAATCATATCGAATACCCGCTTCGAGTAGCCAATTTTCCTTAAGGCGGTATTCACCGATCAGAAACGTGCCGAATTCGTATTTATCGTAGTCCGGGATCAACCTTCGGACCCCGGTATCCGGGTTGGCAAAGTTATTCTGGTATCTACCCAACAGACCCGCCTGCACCTTGAGGTTTGAGGAGGCATCCCAGGTAAAATCAGTCATCAGGGTATGGGTGGTGAGCTCCAGGTCTATAGCGGGTTTATCGCGGTCAGCACCTACCCGGACATCGTATTCAAACCGGCGGTTATTCTGAAAATCGTACTGGGCAGTCCATTTCCCCACGCCTTTTATCCTCAGATAGTAATTGAATTTTCCAAGGTGGTGGGCCACTTCCTGCCGCGGTACGCCCAGTTCATATGTAAAGGGTTCAATCACCGAGGGCGTCCCGGAATTGATGCTTTCGATCAGGTCGTCTACATTTCCGATATGCGAGGCGCGTAATATGGCTATGTCTGCCTGGTAGTATGAGTAGTCAAAATCCCATCCCTGGTTGATCAGCCGCTTGCCCGCATGAAAGGACAGGCCGAGATCCTGCATCCCCGTATTTGATAGCACGTAATCCGGAGCTTCCCGGTCGCCTAAACGTTTAAAAGAGGCCTGCCCGTTCAGATACCAACCGCTTTCAAAAGTACGAGTGAGTTCAGTGCTGACATTACCACCCCATCCATTGGACATCAGGGTCATCATTGTTTTTCCGAAGAGGGAATCGGCAATAGCCACCCGCTCCCGTTCAATAACCACAAGACCTCCAATGGCGTCTCCCGCATATTTCAGGGCCGATGCCCCTTTGATGACCGAAACCTGATCCGCTGAATTGATGTCGACATTCGGGGCGTGTTCATCTCCCCATTCCATATCCTGCATACGCACCCCGTCATTGAGGATAAGAACCCGGCTCCCCGTGAGTCCGTTGATCGCAGGTTTTACAATATTGCTTCCTGTCTTCAGGGTGGAAACCCCGCTAATTTCTCGAAGAGCGTCTCCCAGGGTTCCACTGCTGTAATTCTCTAAAGTCTGGGTGGAGAGTCTTTGTTCCTGGGCAGTATTGGAAATATCGGGGAGCAGGTCGCCCACTACCTGAACTTCTTCCAATTCCTCCAGGTGGTGTTCCATCTGGAAATCTCGCTGGGTATTGCCCATTATGTCAACCTCAAAAATCAAGGTCCGACAAAGCCTGTGTGATACCTCCACTTCGTAAGAGCCGTGGCAAACTCCTTCTATTCGGTAGCGACCCTCAAAATCGGTCAGAACCGCCCTGTCAATTTCCAAAATGTACACCGTAGCTCCAACAAGCGGTGTCTGGTCGTGGAAATCAAGTAC
>NZ_JBAVZJ010000241.1:0-7798 GCF_049588695.1 Robiginitalea sp. | reverse complement strand
ATACTTGCAGGGAGGTCTTGTCTCAGGGTTTTAAACATATACGCTTTTATTTAATTTCAGATTCAGGTCTAACGGTTTCGGAAACAAGATCCGCCATACCCGGCTCTCCCAGGTATGAAGGTCTTCGCCTTCGAGCTCAAACCTCCACGAAGAATCAGGGGTATCTGATCTCAGCTACGGTTTGCGGGACTACAAGTACAGCTGAACCTGAACCATGGATTGGAGGGTTTTTACAAATTCCACCTGGGTATAAAAAGGTTCAGTAACAAAGATAGGAGAGTAGCCGACCCAAATTGTTAAAGAATGTTAAAAATCCTTTAGTAAACGGAGGGCATCTCCCTGCGTCCAGCCCGTTTGACCATCGGCCAACTGAATTTTGAACCAAATCTCCAGGGAATCCTTTACCTGCACCTTTGTGCCTTCGTGAAGCAGGAATACCGGACTGCTCTCCTGGTTGGGTTCCGAGCGAATTGTGACTTCCCGTTTAAAGACGATGGCAGGTTGGGTTTCTACATAGTTCCGGTACCTCAAATAGGCGAACCCCGAACAAAAGAGTGCAAGTGCCAGCGCGATTCCGCTTGTGATCAACCCCGCACGTTTCCGGTTGGGCCTGCTACTGCCCACGAAAAACAGGTAGGTGACCACAAAGACCAGCATAAAGAAGATGCCGGCATATGCCCAGGTATTCATCGAAAAAGAAAAGAGAACCGTTTTATAAAGGCGCTCCAGATCGGGCTCTGGGATGGGGGTAATATCGTCCAGGGTCATATTCCTGGCAAAGGCAAGGTTGTTCAGTATTTCGGGATCACCGGGCTCGAGCAACAGGGCCTTTTCAAAATAATAGATACTGGGGGCAATTTCATTTTGTTTGTAATACGCGTTGCCCATATTGAAATAAAGGGCCGCCGAGTGTTCCCCCGATTCCAGGATCTGGGAGTAAATCGAAACCGATTCCTCATAATTCCCTGCATTGTAAGCGGCAGTTGCTTTTTCGAAAAGCACCTCGTTCTGGGCCATACCCGGGAGCCCTGAAAGGAGGAGTGCCATACATACCAGATATGTCCTGAAGTTGAGATTCATTTTAAAGTGCTTTGTCTAGGGCTGAAATGACTTCACTGGCTTTTTGATAGTCCTGTTCCATTTGAACTTGCGAAAAAGGGCTGTACCGCGCCCTTTCACAATTTTCCAAAAGCGAAATAAAACCATCCTGAGCCTCGGGTCCGACATTTTTTTCAGTCAGCAGGGTCCGTATTTTGTCTTTTGTAAACTCTGAAGTCTCTATTTTAAACTTGGCTTTCAAGTAGTTGTGCAGCGCTTTTTCCAAAGCCACATAGAATGCATCCTTATTTCCCAACGCTTTTTTAGCGGTGGAAAGGTATTTGCGCGCCAAACGGTTTGCCCTCCGAACACGGCTGCCTTCCACATCCAGGGCTCTGGCTTCCCTCTTTCTTCGAAACAGGATGAAGAGCGGAATAGCGAGCAGGGGCCCCAGCAATAACGCCAAATGTGTGCAGGAACCCACGAAAGGCGTCCATTTCTTTGTAATCAGTTGTGGGGTGAGTTTGATGAAATAAAACTGATCACCTCCCTGAACGCTGGATTTAGGTGTTACTACGGCATCCGCGATTTCTGCAGTAGCCTTAGGGCCTTCCAGGACGTTAATTGTGATTTCTCTGGAATCGATCTTGACGTATTTTTCAGTTTTCGGATTAAAGAAAGAAAACGAAATAGATGGTATGGGGTACTTGCCCTGGTAGCTGGGCACCACAGTGTATTCCTCGGAGACGCTTCCATTCATTCCGGAGAGGTTTGTGTTCACGTCCTCTTTGAATTCCGGTTCGTAAACCTCAAGGGCACTGGGCAGGCTGAGTTTGGGCAACTGGAATAGTTTCAGGTTGCCGCTACCGCTAACCACAACTTTGGCCTGCAGGGATTCAGAAGCGTTTAGTGCATCTTTAGAGGTGGTCACCTCAAAGTTGTAATCTCCCACGGCCCCGCTGAAATCCGCAGGCCGCCCTTTGCTGGGCAGGGGCTTTACCTGTATGGTACGGTTTCCGGCCGACACTACCTTATTGGTTTTCGTATAGACCCTGCCTCCAAAAAAATCCCGCTTTTCTGTGGGTACTTCCAGCGATACATCAAGGGCCAGGGGTTCAATTTCGAGATTCCCGCTTTTTTGGGGATAGAGCACTACCCGCTTCAGGATCACATACCGATAGGGTTTCCCCTGATAAATGCCTTCCTCGATGTTATATCTGGAAAGCGGAATATCCTGGCTCCAGAAATTGTTGTACTTCGGATTATCCAGGGGACGAAAATTGGAAACGACGATGGAAGGGCTTACGAAGAGCTTATAGACCACACTTACAGGCTCGTTCATGTAGGGGTTTGTCTTGGATACTTCTGCGATCAGATGCAGGTTGTCATCGGCGATTTCATCTGCTGATGGCCTGCCATTGGGGTCGGCTACGGCATCGGTGACTTCAATTTTTTTTGGGATGGTTTTGTAGGTTTCCCCTTTGATAATAATACTGGCCTGGCCGATAGAATAAGTGCCTTTTGCAAGTGGGGTCAGGGTATAAGAGTAGGTTTTGGAATAGGAACGCACCCCGTTGATCCAGGAGGAACTGATGGCCTGGGATGGACCCATTAGGATCCTGAAGCCCTCGAAATCCGGGGGCACAAAATTATCGCCATCCCGGTTCATGACAAAATCTGCCCTGAGCCGCTCGTTGACCCCCAGGCGGTCTTTGCTGACTTTGAGTTCAAAGGTAACTTCTTCGGATTCCTGACCCCAGAGGGTTGCCCCCGCGACACACAGAAACAGGCATAAAGCGATATGTCTCCAAATCGTATACACTTACCAGTCCTTTTCTTTTTTTACTTTGGGCCCCTTGATTTTTTGGGCGTCAATTTTTTCCTTCACTTTTTTCTCTTCGTTCTCCATAGCCTCAAGCAAATTTTCTATTTGCTGGGGAGATAGCTGGTTGGGCCTGGGCGGGCTTTTCTGCTCATCGGGTTGAGAAGGGTTTGGTTTTTGTTCCTTCTCTTCTTTTTCCGGGCCGTCACCTTCTTTATTCTCTTCTTTTTCAGAATCACCTTCCTGCTCATTCGGATCCTTGTTCTCCTCCTGCTCATCCTCGCCACCCTGATTCTGATCTTCGTTCTGGTCCTGATTTTCCTTTTCCTGTTCGTCCTGGTCCGGCTGTTCGTTTTCGTCGTCCTGGTTTTGGTCGTCTTGGTTTTGGTCCTGATCTTTCTTTAACAGCTCTTTTGCCAGGGCCAGGTTATAGCGGGTTTCTTCATCCCCAGGATTATTTCGCAAGGCCTCTTTATAGGCTTCAACGGCTTTCTCATAATCCTTCTGCTGCATGTAGACATTCCCCATATTGTGAAACGCCCTGTGCTTGTCCGGCTTTTCACCTGCGCGCTCCCCGGCTTCCTTAAACCGGCCAAAAGCTTCACCAAAACTCTCTTTTTCGTAATAGGCATTCCCGAGATTATAAGGGGCAGCAGGATTGTCTGGGCTTTTGGAGATGGCCTTTCTAAAGGTAGCTTCTGCAGAAATAAAATCGTCAGATGCCAGTTCTTTGCCCGCTTCCCAGGTGAGTTTTTTGGACTCCTCCAGGGCCTCGTAATCCGGTTGGGCCTCTTCCTGTCCAGTACAGACCCAAGCGTAAAAAAAGCTAAATATCAGTGCGTAATTTTTCATTCAGGAGGCTTTTTTTTCGTTAAAAAGATCCAGTTTCCGGAGCCAGGCCGTTTTGCGTTCCAAAACAAAAACATCCAAAAGGAGTAGAATCAGCGCTCCACCAAGAAACCACTGGAACTGGTCCTGAAATTCAGCAAACTGCTTGGCTTCAAACTCCTTTTTGTCCATTTGGGAAAGGATTTCCTGAATTGCTTCCACGGCTGCTGCTGTGTTCTCTCCGTCGATATAGGCGCCATTGCCCTCTTCCGCGATCTCGATGAGAATCTCTTCATTTAGCCGGGTAATGACGACTTCCCCTTCGATGTCCTTTTTCAGGGACTCCACTACGCCATTTCGCTTGATCGGGATTGGCGCACCCTTGGTGCCTCCAACACCGATCGTATAGACCTGTATGCCTTGGTCCGTAGCGAGTTCTACGGCGTCCAGTACCGCCCCCTCGGAGTGGTCCTCCCCATCGGAAATTACAAACAAAACCCGGTTGGTCTGTTCTTCATCGTCATAATACGTTGCAGCCAGTTCAATGGCTTCATTGATGGCCGTGCCCTGGGAGGAAAGCATGTCCGTATTCATACTCTGCAGGAACATCTTGGCCGCCCCGTAATCTGTGGTGATCGGGAGTTGGGGATAGGCTTGTCCCGCATAGGCTATAATACCTACCCGGTCGCTGGCCAATTCGTTGATAATTTCAGAAACAAGCCGCTTCGCTTTTTCAAGGCGGTTAGGGGCTATGTCTTCAGCCAGCATACTTTTGGAGACGTCAACGGCAAAGACGACGTCCACACCTTCCCGCTTCACCGTTTCCAGCTTCGTACCCATTTTTGGATTCACCAGGCCCATAGTGAGAAAGGTCAGCGCCATCAGCAACAGGATCAATTTGATTTGAGGCTTGAACATCGACCGGTCCGGGGCGAGGTCTTTCAGGAGTTTTGGGTCGGCAAACTTGCGCTGAACCCGTCGCTTCCAGAGTTGATGAAGCAGGAACAATACGAGCAGCACCGGGATGACTCCCAGCAGGTACAAGTATACTTTTTCGTCTAATTGAATCATTTCTGCTTAAATAAAACTTCTGAAAACTGTGATTCGCAATAACCATTCCAGCAAGAGCAAGGCTCCTGCCAACAAAACCCACGGCCGGAATTTTTCTTCGTATCGATAGTATTTAAATTCTTCTATTTCCGTTTTTTCCAGTTTGTTGATCTCCTCGTAAATGGCTTCGAGTTTTTCATTATCAGTCGCCCGGAAAAACTTACCCCCGGTAGCTTCAGCTATTTCTTCGAGGAGGGCTTCGTCGATTTCTACCTGCCGCATACCATAGCGAAAAGTCCCATCTGCGTTGTAACCTACCGGAGACAAGGCATTTCCATTGGTCCCGAGGCCTATGGTATAGGTTTTTATATTGTATTCCAGTGCGAGGTCAGCTGCAGTTTGTGGCTCGATGAAACCGGCGTTGTTCACTCCGTCGGTCAATAGGATAATAACCTTGCTGATGGCTTTGCTCTCCTTGAGGCGGTTTACGGAAGTGGCAAGACCCATTCCTATGGCCGTTCCATCGTTTAATTGACCATAAGTAATATCCTTGAGCGCACTTAGGACAATACTCTTATCGCTGGTGATCGGGGTTTTGGTATAGCTTTCCCCCGCATATACGACCAGCCCGATCCGATCGCTCGGTCTTTTGCGAATGAATTCAGAAGCGACCTGCTTTAAAGCCGCCAGCCGATTGGGTTTTAAATCCCTGGCGAGCATACTGGATGAAACATCAATGGCCATAACGATGTCGATACCCTTGGTGGTTTTGGTCCGGGTGGAAATATCTTCGGTTTGGGGCCGGGCCATCGCCACGATTACCGCACTGATGGCCAGCAGGCGGAGCAGAAAGGTCATGGGTTTTATTTTGCTCAGCAGGGATGGTTTTTTAAATCCCTTGAGGCTCGATATTTTCAAAGTGGGAGCTTGCTTCCAGCGTTTGATATAATACCACAGCGCAGCCACCGGCAGCACGAGTAGCAGCCAGAAAAACTCCGGATTCGCAAACTGGATATCACCTCCTATCATATAACCGTTTTCACTTCAATGGTTTTTAAAATCCGGGATACAATTTCTTCGGCGTATTGATCTTCTTCCTCCCATGAGAGGATCACCTGCTGCATAAAGCCATTCCCCCCAAAAAGAAGAATGGTGTATTTTCCTTTTAAAAACCTGTCGGAGTCCGGAAGTTTGAATTCTCCCCTTCCAAAAACCCTGATTCCGGGAACCCCGGAGATTGTGGTAAATTCCTCTTGTTTTGTAATGATGTTGCGCGCACCGTTCTTCTCAAACCCCGAGAGAATTTGCTCTACAGCCCCTTCATAATCCGGTTCTTCATCGGGTTTGTTGAACACCGTAGACAGGGCCGCAATAGACAAGTTGGCCCTTGTATCGTCATAGGCAAAGGCGTCCATATCCTTTATGGAGGCCATAGCCTCAGGAGGCAAATCAATTTCTTTCCGGTAAAGGACCTCCGGGGTCTCTAAAATCACAGGGGGATACCCATAGGAGCTGGCAACCCATTCCCCTTCGAGGAGGGATTTGCTTGGGGTGCCGATGAGGTAATCCTTCACATTGGTAAATCCGAAATAGCCAACAGCCGCGATAATACCTATCAAAAACAGGCCGGCCACTCCTGCAAGCGCAAACCTCAACTTTTTCTTTCGTTCCTGCTCAGCCAGTGCAAGGCGGTAGGTTTCCTGTTGCAAAAGCTCTTCTTCAGTTGGCTCCGGCAGGGATTCATTTGTTTTCCTGACGATTTCTTCTACCTGGATTCGATCCTCCTCGGCTCTGTGCACCTCCGGTTTGTTTTTGGCAAATTTGACCAGGTCGGCCGTTTCCAGGATACCCTGGAACTGTCTCAGCGTATTATCTTCAAGCCCGAGTTTCCCCGCATCCCTGAGGAGTTCGAGTTTTTCCAGGAGTTGTGCCGTAGTACTCTCCAGGGCACTGATATGTACTTCTTCTTCCAGGTAGGCCCTCACGATACCCGTGAGTTCGGTATAGTACTGTTTGAATTCATCCTGAATGAGGTATCTGGATTCCTCCAGGCGTTTTAATTCGTTTAATGCGCGTTCGTATGGAGGGAGCAACGCCACTTTTTCTTCCTCCGTCAGGGGTTTTTTACGGATAAAGAACCAATAATAGGCAAAGCCTCCCAGAAGGAGGATTCCCAGACCCAGGGCAACCCAGCCGAGCCAACCCCACGGACTGGTTTCCACTTCTATCATGGGTTTTATGTCGTACATTTTCTGATTCACCGTATCTACGGGTACGGTAGCGACCATTACGAAGAGTGAATCTGTAAAATATCCTTTCCCGTCAATATCTATGCGCTGTGTAGGCAGGAGGTAGCCCCCGGAGTCAAACTGTGTGAGGGCATAGGTCTTCTGCAGCAGCATCCGACTGTTCTTTCGGGTCGTATCCGTTTTAAAGGCCTCCACAGTTTCCAGGGGTGAAAAAGTCTGACCTTCCGGAAAGATCACCCGGGCAGTGGAATCTACCTCCACTTCAACCGTCCATTGTATTTGCTCGCCAATCCGTATGGAGGCCGTATCCGTGGAAGATGCGATACGCGGGGGTTGTTGGGCGAATCCCGTAGCGGAAAAGGCGAAGAGGGTCATCAGGATTAGGGTGAAATACCCCGCCCGGCTCTTCAAGACATGTGCCAAGTCCCTTTTCATCAACTTCTTCGCTTAAAATATCCCAATAATTTTTTTACATAACTCTCGTCTACCTGACAATCCAATACCCCGCAGCCCGCGCGTTTAAACGTATCCTGAAAATAGGTGAGTTGGTCCCTGTAATGGTCGGTATAGGCGTTCCGCACGCTTCGGGAACTGGTGTTGACCCATTGAATTGCCCCAGTTTCGGCATCCTGCATAGAGACGACACCGAGGTTCGGCAGCTCTCGTTCCATAGGATCGTAAACCCGTATACCTGTCAGGTCGTGTTTTTTCCCTGTAATCCTCAGATTGTGCTGGTAGTCTGAACACATGAAATCTGACAGTACAAAGACTATGGATTTTTTCTTCAGCACATTGGATAGGTACTTCAGGG
>NZ_JBAVZJ010000240.1:0-11405 GCF_049588695.1 Robiginitalea sp. | reverse complement strand
CTCGGCCCTTTTGACAAATCCATTTTTTACAGAAGCCTTGCGAAAAGAGGTCATTGCTCCGGATGAGAACTTCCTATCGCATTCCCCGGCAAGGCTTTTTCCCGGGTAGGGTAGCCTGATTCACATCCGCAAGTCGGGTTATTGGGTGACTCTCGCGGGAAACCACTATGAATAGACGTCCTTTTTCTCAGTCTTAGGGAGGAGTTTGAACTTCCGGTTTCCGGTTTCTGCTGTCTTTTTTGTTTCTACCTTTGCCATGTGAATACTCGTTTTAAATCACATATCGAAACCCATTTTCCGGAACTGCTGGACACTCCTTTTTTATTGGCGTGTAGCGGTGGTATTGACAGTATGGTCCTATGGCAGCTCTGCAGGGATTCCGGGCTGCCGTTCGAAGTGGCACACTGTAATTTTGGTCTGCGGGGCACGGAAAGCGATAAAGATGCTGCCTTTGTACTGGAAATGGGTGACAAATGGGATGCTAAAGTTCACGTAAAAAATTTTAAAACAGTTAGTTATAGTAACCAAAATAAACTATCACTTCAGGAAGGTGCACGAAGGTTGCGCTATGCCTGGTTTAGGGAAATACTCGCGAATAGTCAACTCGCATATACTGTAACAGCGCATCAGGCGGATGATGTTTTAGAAACTTTTCTGATCAACCTAATCCGGGGGACCGGGCTTGAAGGTCTTTCGGGAATCCCAGAGCGGGCACAAAACATACGCAGGCCTTTCCTGCCTTTTCAGCGCATGGAAATTGAAGCCTATGCCCAGAGTCGGAAAATCCCATGGCGGGAGGATTCTTCGAACACAGAAGAGAAATACCTCAGGAATCGATTAAGGCATACCGTGGTGCCTCATTTAAAGCGCGCAGATACGCGGATGTTTACCAATTTTCAAAAGACATTGGGTTTTTTAAGGGGCAGTAATGCCCTGATGCGAAACCATATTTCAGCTATCCGGCAGGAAGTATTTCAGAAAAAGGGCGACATTATTCAGGTACCCCTGGAGGCACTGATGCGTTTAGAGCCGCTGGACACCTATCTTTTCGAACTTTTCAGGCCCTATGGTTTTACGGACTGGAAGGCACTGAACCGACTCATAGATGGGTTGAGTGGAAAGGAAATCCGCTCTGAGAGCCACCGTCTGCTCAGGGACCGGGACGCACTTCTTATGCGGCCACTTTTAGGCACGGATGAAGGAACTTACCCGGTCTATCCCACAACCGAGGGTAGGGGAGTGTCCTCTAATTTAATTATTAGCAGTGTTACCGCATTGGCTGCGGCAGGACCCAACGTACTATATGTGGACTCAGAAACGTTAAAGGAGGGACTGCAATTGCGAAAATGGAAAAAAGGCGATTATTTTTACCCCCTGGGAATGAAGGGCAGGCAAAAGGTCTCCAAGTACTTTAAAGATCATAAGTTCAACTTGTTTGAAAAGGAAGACCAGTGGATTCTGTGCAGCGGAAGCGAGATTGTCTGGCTGGTAGGCCATCGTCCCGATGAGCGTTTTAAAGTTCAGGCTGCGACAAAAGAAATTCTGAAAATTGAATGGATCGGATAAAAACGATTTTACTTGTATTTTTTGTGTGTTTGATGAGCCAGGGGGCCACATTGCACGCTCAGGCTTCGGCTGATCCCGTACAATGGTCCCAGGAGCTGGTCCGGGAATCAGATAGTATTTACACCCTGGTATTTGAGGCCCGGATAGACCCCGAATGGCACTTGTATTCCCAGTATACCCCCCCGGGTGGGGCCCTTCCCACGGAGTTTACCTTTAAAAACGAAGGTGGGGGCTACAGGACTCTGGGGCCCGTTGTGGAAAGCGAAACCCAGACGGCCTTCAGTGAGATTTTTGAGGTAGACGAAACCTTTTTTAAGGAAACCGCTCGATTTACTCAGAAGATTCAACTTACGGACCTAAAAATTAATGGAATTCAGGTCGATATGTTTTATCAGGTTTGCGCAGAGGTTTGCATAGGGGTGGATAAAACCTTCTTATTCTCCCTTTCGGATCAACCGTATGTCCCGGAAGCTACTGCCCTCGATGCTGAATCCCTGGCAAAAGGGGATGCGCTGCTGCTGGATCTGAAAAATAAGGAGCGCCTGGTACAGGACTCCGGGTCAGGCAGTAACTCCAAGCAGGGCATCTGGGTGATTTTCGGCCTGGGTTTTATAGGAGGATTGCTGGCCTTGCTTACTCCTT
Organism: Robiginitalea sp.; assembly: GCF_049588695.1. Taxonomy (GTDB): domain Bacteria; phylum Bacteroidota; class Bacteroidia; order Flavobacteriales; family Flavobacteriaceae; genus Robiginitalea. The sequence continues at coordinate 9,197 of NZ_JBAVZJ010000240.1, read as the reverse complement.
GCGTATTTCCAATGATCCCGCTAACCGTATCTTTTTTCACCAAACAGACCCAGAGCAGGTCCAAAGGGGTGGCGCGAGCCGGATTTTACGGATTCTGTATTGTCCTGATCTATTTTCTGCTCAGTCTGCCTTTTCATTTCTTTGAATCCGTCGATTCGCAAATCCTGAATACCATTGCGACGAACATTTGGCTAAACCTCTTCTTTTTCGTTGTATTTGTGGCCTTTGCATTTTCCTTTTTCGGTTATTATGAACTCACCCTTCCCTCCTCATGGGCGTCAAAGGCCGATCAGGCTTCCGATAGAATCGGAGGGGCCATCGGGATCTTTTTTATGGCCCTTACCCTGGCGATCGTATCCTTTTCCTGTACAGGACCTATCCTCGGGGGCTTGCTGGGCAGTACGGCGCTTTCGGAAGGGGATGTCGCCACGAACCTGACCGCTGGCATGGTGGGATTTGGCTTTGCCCTGGCTTTGCCATTTACCTTATTTGCCTTATTTCCGTCATGGCTACAGCGTCTTCCAAGTTCGGGAGGGTGGATGGAAACTGTTAAAGTAGTCCTGGGATTTTTAGAACTCGGGCTTGCCCTGAAATTCCTTTCAAATGCGGACCTTATCGGAAATTGGGGTATCCTGAAAAGGGAGGTCTTCCTCGGGATCTGGATTCTCCTGGCCCTATTACTCGCGGCCTATTTGCTCGGTGCTTTCCGCTTTAAAAAAACGGGGGCTGCTGTCCGCCGTTCGCCCTGGAGTATAGGCGGCGCCCTACTATCTCTCGGGTTTGCGGCCTATCTGACCTATGGCCTGTTCACCGGTACTCCCTTAAAGGCGCTTAGCGGTTTCCCCCCTCCTGATTTCTATACAATAAGCGATCAGAATTCAGATTGCCCCCTCGGCCTGGAATGCTACAAGGATTTTAATAAGGGGCTGGAAGAGTCCCGTGCCAGCGGGAAGCCTATCCTGCTTGATTTTACGGGTTGGGCCTGTGTGAATTGTCGTAAAATGGAAGAACAGGTTTGGAGCGATCCCGAGGTGTATCAGAGACTAAGGGATGACTATGTACTGATATCCCTCTACGTGGATGAACGAAAACAACTCCCTGCAGATCAGCAATTTGTCTTTTTCTATGAAAATGGTGCTCAAAAAGAGATTGAGTCTGTAGGGGACTACTGGAGTACCTTCCAGAATTTGAATTTTGGTGCAGTATCTCAGCCGTACTATGTACTTCTTTCCCCATCCCTCGAGATACTGGCTCCCCCGGTCCAAAACACCGATGTGGATACCTATCGCACCTGGTTGGATTCCGGGATTGAGGCCTATGAAAACCTGGCTGACTCTGGATCAGATTCTTTTGCATTGCAGGGATCCGGACCTGTCCAGTTGGATTAACCCTGAGTTTTGAGTTATTCAGAAAGGACTTATCTTTAGAATTCACTTTTTAAAGTAAGTCCTTGAAACTCATAAAACGCCTTCTGGTTATTCTCGGTATTTTCCTGCTCCTTATCCTGCTTGCCGGGGTCCTTTTTGTACAACATCAAAAACCTGAATACGCAGGGAATAAAGAGCTGGTTAAATTACAGGATTCCGTAACCGTTTATTTTGACACCTATGGTATTCCCCACATCTATGCCAAAAATGAGCCCGATGCCTTCCGGGCGCTGGGTTATGTCCACGCCCAGGACAGGTTGTGGCAGATGGAAGTGCTTCGCCGGGTAGCTCCCGGAAGGTTGTCTGAAGTCTTTGGGGTGGATGCCCTTGCCAATGATCAACTCTTCCTGGGTCTGGGAATCGATGAAGCCACCCAAAAAGTGCTGGCCCGGGTGGACCCGGCAGATCCGGCCATCGTTTTGGCACAGGCGTATCTAGATGGCATCAATCAATACATTGAGGAAGGACCGACCCCTATAGAGTTCTATCTTACAGGGCTTGAAAAACAGCCATTTACACTGGAGGATGTATATAATTCAGTAGGTTATATGGCCTTTAGCTTTGCCATGGCCCACAGGACGGACCCTTTTCTGATGGAGGTCAGCGATCGGCTGGGACGGGAATATGTTGCTGAATTGTTGGGCACCTCACCGTCAAACACGACAATGATCCGGACCTATGACTCCAGATTCCCTGTGGATTCCGCACACTTACTTTCGGCAAATATTCGGAAGATCCTGGAAAACACCCCATTGCCCGCTCTTGAAGGCAGTAATTCCTGGGTGATCAGCCCGGATAAAACCAAAAATGGCAGCGTTATCCTGGCCAATGACCTCCATATCGGATTTGCACAACCCTCTGTCTGGTACGAGGCGCATATCATCACCCCGGAATATGAAAAATACGGGTATTACCTGGCTGGTGTCCCGTACCCCCTGCTCGGGCATGACCGTCGAATGGCCTACGGGCTGACCATGTTTGAGAATGACGATATCGATTTTTATTCCGAGACCCTGGATTCCGCTGATAGTTCCCGTTATAAAAGACCTGAAGGATGGGGTGTTTTTGAAACTATTGAAAAACAGATCGGGGTGAAAGATGCAGACCCTGTGACCTTTAGCTATCGAAAAACAGATCGGGGGCCTGTGCTGAATGGCGTTCTGAAATCCCTTAAAGGCTCTGACCCGGTAAGTATGTCCTGGGTGTACACCCAGGGTCCGAACCAGGTTTTGCAGGCCCTTTACGGAATCAGCCATTCCAAGGACATCGTGGGTTTTGAAAAAGCGGTTGAGTATATCCACGCCCCGGGCCTTAACGTTATGTATGGAGACGCTGAGGGAAATGTAGCCTGGTGGGGAGCCGCACGGCTAAATACGCATCCGGACAGCCTGAGTACAAAGCTATTTCTCGATGGGGCCACTGTGCCTGCCCCGGTACAACAGCCTTTCGCTGAAAACCCCAGGACAATTAACCCGCCCTGGGGATATGCTTATTCCGCGAACAATCAGCCGGATAGCACCCAGTATGGGGTTATCCCCGGATATTACCTTCCCGAGAACCGGGCGCGCCGGATAGAATCCATGCTGGAGCCCAGGGATGACTGGGACAGGGATGCGGTCATGGAAATGATCACCGATGTTACCTCGGACGTAAACCCGGAAATTGTCGCGAGCCTGGCCGGGGCTTTGTCGGGAAAAAGCCTTGAAGCAGAGGCACAGCAAATGCTCGAGGCCTTAAAAGCCTGGGATGGAACCGCCGATCTGGAAAGCAAAGAAGCTGTACTTTTCCACCGGTGGGTTTACGAATTTCTCAGTGCTACCTTTAAAGATGAGTTGGGCGCAGAGGGCTTCGAATCCCTGTTAAGTACCCATTTAATCAAGCGGTTAATTTCCCCAATGTCGCGGAAGGACGAATCGGTTTGGTGGGATGATATCCGTACCCCTGAGGTCGTTGAACAACGCGGTGATATTGCCTTTAAGTCCTTTGAAGCCGCTGTGGCGTCGATTCAATCGGATTTCGGGGATTACCAGGGCGAATGGGGCTGGAAGGACGTACATACCGTGGAATTTAACCATCCCTTTGGACGGGTGGAATCCCTTCGGTCCTATTTCAATGTTGGTCCGTTTCCTGTAAACGGCACACGGGAAGTCATTAATAATCTGATGTTTCCCTATGATTCTACAGGTTTCTATAAGGTAAGTGCCGGTCCATCAACCCGCAGGGTCATCGACTTTTCCGATATCGAAGAAAGTATGAGTATCCTACCCACCGGCCAGTCCGGAAATCCGTTTAGTCCCCATTACGACGATCAGGTACAGCTCTATTTAGAGGGTAAGTTTCGAAAAATGCTGCTGAATCAAAAGGAGATTCAAGAAAATTCCAATTCTATCCTTATATTTAGTTTCGACCGTTAACCAGCCATGTTCATCCAACCGGGATTTCCGGCACCTGTCAAATCCATCAATCCTACCTTCCTAAATGCAGAGGCAGCTATATATTGCATTTTTACTCGTTTGTATTCCTTGCAGTCTTTGGGCCCAGGAGACTCCCGAACCGATCCAAATTCAATATGAGGCACTGACCATTCCAGAGATTTTACAAAAATTACAACGGGAATCCGACGTGCAATTCTATTACCTGCCGAATTGGTTTGGGGACGAGAAGGTTTCCGGGTCCTTTTCGGATATCACCCCAGAGGAATTCCTCTCTGAATTGCTTCAGGATACACCTGTCACCTTTTACCCGTATTCGGAAAAGATCTTTGTCCTTTCCAGAAACAAACAGATCTACGATGCCTTGCCCAATGGTTTTTTCGGATCGCTTCCGGACTCGCTCCAACCCACGGGGGTAGCGGCCGCCACAGATCAGCAACAGGTTCCTTTGCCTGTATTTATAAATCAGGAGGAACTGGCTTCCCGCCCCGCTCAGGTGGAAACGGTGCGGATTGGAAAACAAGATCGCTCCGCTTTGGGAAGCATATTTACGCTCTCGGGATATGTGAGGGAACGGGAAAGTGGCCGGTCAATCGCAGACATGGTTATCCTGGATAAAACCAACGGGAACGGGACGACCACAAACGAAAGTGGTTATTATGAAATCAGGTTGCCGGCAGGACTCAGTGTATTACAGGCCAGATCCGTCGGAAAAGAAAGCACCCTCAAACAAATGATTATTTATAACGACGGATCCTTTGACTGGTATGTGGAGGAAGGTGTTGAACAATTGGAAGAGGTGGTTGTTCAGGCCGAGCAAGAACGGAATGTGAAGGCTGTCATTTCGGGGACCGAAGTTATTAATGCAGAGGAAAGCAAGGATATCCCCCTGGTCCTCGGAGAGCGCAATATCCTGGATGTCGCGGCCAGCCTTCCGGGTATTTCAAGGGCAGGTGAGGGGGCGGTTGGCCTCAACGTCCGGGGTGGACGCACAGATCAGAATATGTTTTTGCTCAATCAGGCGGTCGTGTACAATCCCACACACTTTTTTGGGATTTTTCAGGCTTTGAACCCATTTATCACCCAGCAGGTGGAAATTTTTAAAGGGGTCATTCCTGTAGAATTTGGAGGCCGGCTTTCTTCTGTATTCGATATTTCGACCGTTGATGGAAATACAGAGGAGATAAAGGGTGAAGGGTCAGTGGGTCCTGTAACGGCCAACCTGGCATTGGAAGTTCCCGTACGTAAGGGGAAATCATCTCTAGTCGTAGGTGGCAGGGGTGCCTATTCTGATTGGATCCTGCGGGCACTGGACGATGAAGATTTAAACAATAGTACCGCATCTTTTTACGATGTTATCGCTACCTACACCGATCGTCTAAACGAGAATAACCGTATCAAGGCGACGGGCTATTACAGCAACGACCGTTTCAGCCTGACGGCGGATTCCACCTTTTCCTATTCCAACCGGGCAGCTTCGGTGGTGTGGAACCATAAGTTCAGCGAACGAAACAACGCTACTTTTTCACTTTCCAACAGCCGCTATGCCTTTGATATCGTGTACGACGCAGAATCCAATACAGACTTTACCCTTGGATATGCCGTGGATGAAACGGAGTTCAGGGCTTTTAACCGATTTCGTATAAACGACAGGCATCGTCTGACTTTCGGGCTCGCAGGGAAACTCTACAATATTCGCCCGGGTACCCTCGAACCGGACGGGACCGAATCGGATGTGGTGGGTCAGGACCTGCCCAAGGAACAAGGAGTAGAAGGAGGTGTATTCATAGCCGATGACTGGGATGTGACGGATCGACTCAGCGTGAGCGCCGGGGTACGGTTGTCTGTTTTTGCGGCCACGGGCCCTTCCGAACAGAACGTCTATGCACCCGGGCAGCCCCGGAATGCAGGGACGGTCATCGATACCCTGACCTTCGGGAGTGGGGAAACCATAAAGACCTATGGCGGGCCGGAGGTCCGGTTTTCCACCCGATACTTGTTTACGCCTGATTTTTCTATCAAAGCCGGGTTCAGCAATATGTATCAGTACATCCATACCCTCTCCAATACCACCACAGTTTCTCCGATAGACACCTGGAAACTGAGTGATTTGAATATCAGGCCGCAGACTTCACGGCAGGTGACGCTTGGCATGTTCAGGAATTTGGAGGAAGGGGCTTTTGAGGTCAGTGTAGAAGGATTCTATAAATGGTCTGAGGATGTACTCGACTTTAAAACAGGAGCCCAGATTCTCTTGAACGACGCTATAGAAACCGAGGTGATACAGGGAGATGGCCGAGCCTATGGGGTCGAATTTCTCTTTAAGAAAACCCAAGGCAAACTCAACGGCTGGCTCGGATATACCTATTCCCGGTCTCTTATTCGCTTTGATAGCCCATTTCCAGAGGAGCGGGTCAACAACGGGGAATTCTTTCCCTCTAATTACGACCGGCCACACGACGTCAGCCTGATCGCCAACTACAAGTTTACTAGACGCTACAGCGCTTCCCTGAATTTCGCCTATCAGACAGGACGCCCGATAACCTATCCAGTGGGTCAGTTTAATTTCAATAATTCGGATTACGTATTCTACAGCGACAGGAATGCCTTCCGGATACCGGATTACATCCGTCTGGATTTGGGGGTCAACATTGAGGGAAATCATAAAAAGAACAAATTAGCCCATAGTTTCTGGACTATTTCCGTCTATAATGTTTTGGGAAGGAACAATCCCTATTCTCTATTCTTTGTTTCTGAGAACGGGGAGGTCAAGGCCTTGCAGAGTTCGATTTTTGCAATCCCGATCCCGTCGATTACCTATAATATTAAGTTTTAAACAACCGAAATGCAGTTGCCGCCTGACATATGGAATTTAATCCCGCCTTTTTGTCTACCAGGCTTTCTGTTGGGAAGTACATCAAGACCTGAATTCTGGATCGAATGAGAAATAGAGTGAACCATATACAGATACCCAGATTTTGGAATAGTTCCTCTAAGGATGGTCGTCCCACTATCTGGAATCGACCGGGTAGCTTCATCTGCCTGCTTGCCGCGGCTCCTGTGTTGTTTTTTTCTTGTGTGGAGACCGTGGAATTAGAAGAGCAAAGTACGCCAGACTTATTGGTCATTGAAGCCTCCCTGACGGATGAGCTGAAAAACCAACAAATACGACTCACCCGTAGCTTTGGTTTTGAAACTGATAGTGTCCCCCCGGAAACCCGTGCCCAGGTTGCCGTGGAAACAAACCAGGGAGAAACTTTTGCCTTCCGACATGCTGAAAATGGGGTCTATGTTTCGGACTTAGAATTTGCAGTGGAACCGGGGCGGACGTATGAATTGGTGATCGTTGCTAGCGATGGCGCGATATACAGATCGACCCCGGAAGAGTTGTCCGGTATCGCACGTATCGACAACCATTACGCAGAACGCGAACTTAATGAAAAGGGTACGGACGGCGTTTTCATTTATTTGGATGGCGCCCCTCGGTCCGAGGGTGCTTTGTACTACAGATACGAATATGAAGAAACCTATAAGATTATAGCACCAGAGTGGACGTCCAGGGATTTCCAGCTCACGAATTACGACCCTTGCGCCATCCCAATAGAATACGACCTTGAGATTGTTCCCAGAACTGAAGAGCAACAAACCTGTTATAAGACCGTGCCTTCCACCCGTGTGCTTCAAAACGACGTAACCACCCTTGCAAATCCCGAAATCCTGAGGTATCCCGTCCGGTTCCTCGGGGCCACAGATTTTATGATCAGCCATCGGTACAGCATCCTGGTCCGTCAATTTGTGCAATCTGCCGAGGCGTTTTCATATTTTCAAAGCCTCAACGATTTTTCGGCATCTGAATCAGTGTTCAACAGCGTCCAGCCCGGTTTCCTGAGCGGGAATATCGAAGCCGTCAATCGCATTGAAGCCCCGGTTATAGGATTTTTTGAAATAACTTCGGTAAGTGAGGAGCGCCTCTTTTTTAGTTTTGAAGATCTCTTTCCGGATTTGGAAAAGCCCCCTTTTGTGATCAATTGTGTTCCCACTTCCTCTCCTGAGGGACACATTTCTTATTGCGCGCCTCAACCTGGGCCGAACCCCTGTCCGCAGTCTATAGTAGAGCTTGTAAACCTGGGTCTGATAGCCTATATCTCCCCCAACTCTGAGGGCCTTGGGACCTGTCCGGGTACTTATGCTTATGTCAGGAGGGAATGCGGGGATTGCACGGTACTGGGGAGTAATGAAGTTCCTGAGTTTTGGATTGAATAAAAGATATGCGAATACAACTAAAAATCATCAGCCTCCTTCTCACCCTGCATTGTGGCCAGCTATTGACTGCACAGGTTCGCATTTCCAGTGAGGAAGAACTGGAACTCCTGAGGGAAATCCCCATGGAATATGTTTATATCCATACCCCGGGTACCCTCTATATGCCGGGGGAATACCTTTATTACAGTTTGTACTGTATCAATACTCAGAACTACCGACTCAGTGAACTCAGCGAGGTGGCTTACCTGCAGCTTATCGGAGAAGATAATACCGTGGTTTTTTCCCAGAAAATCGATCTTGAAAAGGGCAGGGGACAGGGCGATTACTTTTTTCCGACAGATTTACCATCCGGGAATTATAAACTTGTGGCATTTACACATTGGATGAAAAATGCCGGGCTTGCCCAGTTTTTTAGTGCCGATGTCACCTTTTTGAATCCATATCGTTCCGATCAGAGTGTATTTCTGAATCCGGAAAACAACAGGGCAGAATGTACAAACTCCAAAGATTCTGGTTTTGAAGATGGTGGACAAAACACGCCTTCCAGAGATCTTGGGTTGCAGTTGGAAAAGACTGTTTATAAAACAGGGGAAATGATAAGGCTACAACTTAAGAATTTCAGGGGGAGCAGGGGATACGGAAACTATTCCCTTTCGGTTCGAAAAGCGGATGATTTACAAGCACTCACACCGGTGCGCTCCACGGAATTTGCGGCATACTCCCTGGAATTCCTCAAGCGCATCCCGCAGCGGGTAAATGATATCCTGGCCATTCCCGAACAGCGGGGCGAATTGATTTCCGGCCGGGTAACCACTTCCGAAGGTACTGCGCTGGAGGACCGATGGATCGCCATTTCACTCCCGGGTCCTGATTTTCAGGTGAAAAAAGTACGTACAGATGAAGAGGGAAAATTTTACACCTACCTTACCCGGCCCTACAGAGACCGGATGGGTATGGCAGTTTTGGTATCGCCCGGAATGGAAAACGTTGATTTTGAATGGTATACCCCCTATGATTTTGAGGGAACAATCCCCTGCTTTTACAATTTTCAACTAAAACCGGATCAGGCTGGGGT
>NZ_JBAVZJ010000239.1:0-4239 GCF_049588695.1 Robiginitalea sp. | reverse complement strand
CTCAATTTCTTCCGGAGAAATATAATAGGAAGACCCCGTGCGATTGCGGGCGGCGAATTTACTGCCGAAAATGACCCGGGCTTCGAGGACCACCTCATTCAGGGAAACAGGAGTGCCCAAAGCAGTAGTATCTGGTTGTTGGGAAAAGAGGAGGGTAGTCAGTAGGGTAAAGAGGATGCTGAGGTTGGTTTTCATGGCGGACTATTATTTAAAATAAATCTAAATAAATATAGTGCAAATATAAAAACCTGCCTTAAATCATCAAATGAAACCATGTTAAAACCACTGGATTTTTTATGGTGTCCCGAAAGTTGGGCGGGTCGATTATACAATTCGCTTTCCTTCTTTGAAAAGTAGTATCTTTGCACGCAATTAATCCTTAATTGCTATGGAAGCCCACCGCGCCAAAATACTGGGAGAAGGCCTCACTTACGACGACGTTCTTCTGGTTCCCAATTATTCAGAAGTCCTCCCAAGAGAAGTAGATATCCGAACTCAGTTTACCCGCAATATTCAAATCAATATCCCGATTGTTTCTGCGGCTATGGATACCGTGACCGAATCCCGAATGGCCATCGCCATCGCCCGGGAAGGGGGTATCGGTGTTTTGCATAAAAACATGAGCATAGAAGGCCAGGCCATGAAGGTGAGGAAAGTGAAGCGTGCTGAAAGCGGCATGATCCTCGATCCGGTAACCTTACCCCTGGATGCTGTCGTTCAGGATGCCAAATCGAGTATGCGGGAACACAGCATTGGCGGTATTCCCATTGTGGATGATGCGGGCCGCCTGATCGGGATTGTTACCAATAGGGATTTGCGGTTTGAGAAAAATAACGAGAGGCCTATTTCAGAGGTCATGACCTCTGAAAACCTGGTTACCGTAGGACAGGGAACTTCTTTGGAAGAGGCTGAAGACATCCTGCAGGAAAATAAAATTGAAAAGCTTCCCGTGGTCGATGCCGATTATAAGCTGGTCGGTTTAATTACTTTCAGGGACATTACTAAACTCACTCAGAAGCCTATTGCCAATAAAGATACTTATGGGCGCCTGCGTGTAGCTGCTGCCATCGGAGTGACGGGGGATGCCGTAGAACGCGCCACTGCCCTGGTGGGTGCCGGGGTAGATGCTATTGTGATCGACACGGCCCATGGACATACCCGTGGGGTAGTGCAAATTCTCAAGGACGTCAAAAAAGGCTTTCCCAATCTCGAAGTGATTGTCGGGAATATTGCCACAGCCGAAGCTGCCCGCTATCTGGTAGATGCAGGCGCCGATGCCGTTAAAGTAGGTATTGGTCCTGGGTCTATTTGTACTACTCGGGTTGTTGCAGGCGTAGGGTTTCCTCAATTTTCAGCGGTACTCGAGGTGGCACAAGCGATAAAAGGCAGTGGTGTACCGGTTATTGCCGATGGCGGGATTCGCTATACCGGGGATATCCCCAAAGCCATTGCAGCAGGGGCGGATACGGTAATGCTCGGTTCCCTGTTGGCCGGTACTAAAGAATCTCCCGGGGAAACTATCATTTACGAAGGCCGCAAATTTAAGTCCTACAGGGGGATGGGGTCTGTGGAAGCGATGAAACACGGCTCGAAAGACCGTTATTTTCAGGATGTTGAAGACGATATTAAAAAACTCGTCCCGGAAGGGATTGTGGGAAGGGTGCCTTATAAGGGGGATCTTTTTGAAAGTATCCACCAGTTTGTCGGGGGTCTACGCGCAGGAATGGGCTATTGTGGGGCGGGCGATATACGCACCCTGCAGGAAAATGGAAGGTTTATAAAAATCACGGCCAGTGGCATTAACGAGAGCCACCCTCACGACGTAACTATTACTAAAGAATCGCCGAATTACAGCAGGTGATGAACCTAAACAGGATTATTTGCCTTCTACGGTATAGGCCTCCCAGTCCTTTTGCTTGTAGATATCTTCCCCAAAATACCTGGCGATTTTAAGAAAATCTCCCGGTTTTTGATACCCGGGAACCGGGGATAGCATTCTCAGGTCCTCATCGAGAAATACCACGGTTGGGTAGCTTAGCTGTCCCTTTAGGAGGGCAGCGGCCAGCTGGTGATACCCACGCCGCCCCGAGGCTACATAGGTGTAGGTCTTCCCACCGTATTCTATAGGATCTTTCTGCTCGGCATCTAATTTGACCATGTGGAAATTCTCGGACATGTAAGCAGCGACTTCCGGATTCTGGAAGGTGTCTTTATCCATTTTCTTGCACCATCCACACCAATCGGTGTATACATCGATAAAGATTTTCTTTTGTCCGCCTTCTTCAGCGACTTTTTGTACGGCTTCTTCCCAGGACATCCAGGAAACTTCCTGGGCTTGTGTTCTGTAAGAGGTCATAAAGAACAAACAAGGCAGGAGTGTTAAAAACAGCGTCTTCTTCATGGCATTGTTCATAGTGCGTGGATGCATTTAAAACCTAACGTTTAAATCACTTATTTATTTTGTGTTTACTGCGCTTTCAACACCTTCAAATAGCCCTACAGGATCTACCTGGTTTCGGGTGATATCCTCAAAAGTTTCATGCTCGCGGATCAGATGTGCTTTGCCCTGATGCCAGAGGACTTCGGCGGGCCTGTATCTGGAATTGTAATTGCTGGCCATGGTGAAACAATAGGCTCCCGCATTCTTGAAACACAGGAGGTCACCTTCTGATATCTCGTTGATCCTCCGGTTGTTTCCGAAGGTATCTGTTTCACAAATATACCCCACTACGGAATAATACCGCTCTTTCCCATTGGGGTTTGAAATGTTTGTGATTTCATGGGATGCCCCATAAAACATGGGTCTTATGAGGTGATTAAAACCGGAATCAATTTGTGCAAAAACGGTGGACGTCGTTTGTTTGACCACATTGACCCGAGCCACGAAATACCCGGCCTGACTGACCAGAAATTTGCCCGGTTCAAAGGTCAGGACCAGGTCTTTCCCGTATTCCTCACAGAATTTGTTAAACCGGTTACCCAATTTAACACCCAGTTCTTCCACGTTCGTCTGTATATCTCCCTCCCGGTAGGGTACTTTAAAGCCGCTTCCAAAGTCGATAAAGTCCAGGTCTTTAAAATTTTTGGCTGTTTCGAAGAGGATCTCAGAGGCATACAGGAACACCCCGATGTCCAGGATATCACTTCCCGTGTGCATATGAATCCCATTGATTTTCATCCCGGTAAGTTCCACGATTCTCAACAAATGGGGGATTTGGTGAATGCTAATCCCGAATTTGGAATCGATATGGCCCACGGAGATCTTCGAATGCCCCCCGGCCATAACATGCGGATTGATCCGGATACAAACAGGGACCTGTGGATGCCTCGACCCGAATTGCTCGAGTACGGACAGGTTGTCTATATTTATTTGTACACCCAGGGCAGCTGCTTCTTCCAATTCGCCCAGGGATACGCCATTCGGGGTATAGATGATATCCTCGGGGGCAAAGCCCGCGAGCAACCCGAGTCGTACCTCCTGAATAGACACGGTATCCAGGCCACTACCCAAATGTTTCATCAACCTGAGGATACTTATATTGGAAAGGGCTTTAGCTGCATAATTGAGCTTCAGCCTGGGCACGGATTTAAAGGCCTCAGTGAGCCTTTCAAATTGAGATTGTATCCTGGCGGAATCGTAAACGTAAAGCGGAGCTCCGTAATCTGCTGCTACCTGGTTTAAAATAGTTGTATCCACGTCGTGTAGGGCTTTCAGCAAATCTAGGGTACTTTTAGGGGATGCGCAAAAAGGAAAGACCTTAAAACAGCCGGCGATATCCGAATATGGAATCAGGAAGGCTTAAACTTGGTAAAATGTACATGGGGTCGTATCTTTAAATGTATTATGAGAATACCTTTATTTCCACTGCAGACCGTATTTTTTCCAGGAGAAACAGTACCCCTGCACATATTTGAAGAACGCTACAAAGCCCTGATTCAGGATTGCAAAAATGAAGCTATCACCTTCGGCATTCCCGTATTTATAAACAATGTTGTGGCTTACGGTACGGAAGTACAACTCAAGGAAATTGTCAATACCTATGCAGATGGAGCTATGGATGTTGTCTGTGTGGCCCGGCAGGTCTTCAAGGTGAATACCTTTGACCCCCAGATGGATGATAAATTATATCCGGGGGGTGAGGTGGCTTTTCTGGATCCTGTACAGGATAGTGACCCGGAACTGGTCCAAAAAGTACTGGAGGCCTGCCGGGAACTTTACAGGTTAATGGAGCTGCCCTT
>NZ_JBAVZJ010000238.1:0-3047 GCF_049588695.1 Robiginitalea sp. | reverse complement strand
GAAGGGTAACATCCCGAACCAGGATTTCGTTGAGCTGAATATATTGATCCTCAACGGTAATTTTAGTCTCTTCAAAAATCTCATTCTGAATCGCGTCTCTTTTGGAGGAATACAATTGTTCCGGGGTATAACGCCCGACAACGGAACGTGCAGCCGATCGAATAGCAGGTAAAAGGATACGATCCTTGTAATCCTCACTTTTCTCCTGATGCAATTTGCCCAATGCATTGTAATCGGGTTGGAACCATGCCGAGGCTTCCAGCTGTATATCCAAACCATTACTGGAGAGCACCTTCATTTTCTCAAATACTTCCTGTTGACGCACCTCGTAAATAAATACTTTATTCCAGGGTGCAACCAGGTGGAAACCCTCCCCCAGAGGAGGCTCATCGGTAACTACGCCTTCCCCGAAGGTTCGGTAAAGCACGCCAGCCTCCCCGGAACCGATGACGATGGCCGATTTACTGACCAGAATAATGGCGACGATAATGAGTAAAATTGTCGGTAATGCTATTTTAGGTAATTTATCCATGTGTTCATTTGTTTTTATAATAATCCGTTGTATTTCCTTAAAAACCACTCCGCTCCAAAGGCTGCGACTATGAGCCCAAGAAGCCAGCGGAAATCTATCAAAGATACTACATTTCTCTGGCTTCGGCTCACCGGGCGAAAGCGATCCCCGCTCATAAGGCTATCTCTTAACTGTTCGAGTTGCGAAGGGTAATACAGGGCTCCTCCACTTGCCTGAGCGATAGACTGCAAGGCTTCGGGATCACTTCGAACCTGTTGGTTTTCCAAATCGAATTCCTGAATGCGAAACTGCCCCGATTTCCTGAAGGCTGTGTCATCGACAGCTACTTCAAAGGAATACGCCCCCGGAGATAGGCTGCTTATATCTGCCTGGTATTCCCTTTTGGAAACAGCCATAGGGTACGAATCCAAAAGTGAACCGGTACTATCCCGGATTTGAAGCGTCAATTGTGCGGAGGGATCAAAGCGCAGGGCTTCGTCAAAAAATTGTGCCCGAATCACTGCCGCCTCCTGCCCGTCAAATACATTTTGATAATCGAGGTTGAGACGTTCATTCGCCTTTCCGGCCCCCAGAAACAACCAAAGCTTGCCAAAGAGTGTATCAAATTTCAGGAAATCCCCATCCTGGGTATAGGAATGCATACGCCATTTCCATAGGCCCTCTCCAAAGATGACAACTTCACGCCGCTCTGTACCCTTGACCAAAGTCATCAGTGGCTCATTCAACGATATACCGCGAACACGTTGCCCCAAAAGATTCTCGTGGGGTTGGAGGACCAGGTATTCACCCAAAAATCCGGAAATGGGCGGATAACTGCCCACAGCCCAGTCCCGGGCATCAAAGTAGCTAAAAGATGGGTTCAACTCCGGCAGGAGTTCTTCCTCAGGGCCCGGACCCTCCAGGCGGAATGTCTTCTGAATCCCGTTTAAAAAATTCCAGTTGGTCAGACCTCCGGTCACGGTAAGGAGCGGTTTGTTTCCATTTTCCAGGGCGGCGTAAGCCTTTCGAAATGCCGGATCCGGTTGATAGAAAATCCATACGTCAGTGTCGTCAGCTTTGGATGGGACATCCCCGGGCTTTATCAGGACCACCTGCCGCTGCTCATTACTCTCAATAGACCGGGTAAGCGCCCCGATATCCGGATGGGACCGACCGGCCACTATAGTCACCCTTGTTTTTTCGTCAATCACTTCAATACCCGCAGTCTGACGGTTATTCCTTGTGTTTCGTTCATTCTCCAGGGATGCCACCTCTGCCGTCAGGGTGTGAAAGCCCACTTCCCGGGCCGACATAAGGACCGATAAACGCTTACTCGCCCGGCCTGCGGAGAGTGGAACTTGTTCACTATGCACTTTCCTGCCATTGTCAAAAACAGTTAAAAGCGCCGTTGTGGCTTCGTCCCCCCGATAGGAGATCAGGACTTCCAGGGGGTATTGATTGTCGAGAAAGGCGAAGCGATTGCTGTTCAACCCATCGATTCGAATATCGCGATATGCTGTTGTATCCCCGATTACGACCGGAAATACCGAGATGGCATTAGGACCGGAGGGCAGCCAGCCCCTACCCTGATTTTGAATTCCATCAGTAACGAGTACAACACTGGTATTTCCATCCAGACTGGCATTTGAAAGTGTTTTCAAAGTCCCGGCGATGTCGGTTCGCTTTTCAGAAAAATCCAAGGTATCCCCTTTCCGAACCCCTGATCCGAACGTAAATACCTGTAAATCAAAGCGCTCAGGGAGCTCGGCATCCTTCATGAAAAAATCATGGGCTTGTTCAAGGGCCGGACGTGACGCGTTGCGTCCTGCAGAAACACTGTTGTCCAATACAAGCATCAGCCGGTGCGGTTCCATATTGACAGTGACCTTTTCAAACTGGAGGGGAGCGAGAAGTAGAAACGCTGAAAATAGCCCCAGGCATCTTAAGCAAGCTAAAAGCCATTGATGCGGTGTCTTTCCGGACTTGTAAAAATAACTGATCCACGCCAATGCGATAGCCAGTACTGCACTCAGGGTGATCCAAAGTACATTCTCAAGCGTCATTCATTTGGATTTAAAAAAGGATTGCAGACATACCCTGACAGTATTATCTAGCAGAATAGTGAAGTACAAAAATCGACAAAAAAAAAGGAACTGTCTCTCTTAAACCCTTGAAGTTAAACTTGTCCGCAGTGGCACGCGTTTATTTCCCCTGGGTTTAGAACCTTACTGATCAGGTGAGCATTCCACCGTCTACATGAATTACCTGACCGGTGACATACCCGGACAGGTCAGAAGCGAGAAACAGACACGCATTGGCAACATCCTCTGCAGACCCTCCCCTTTTTAGTGGAATTGCATCTCGCCAACCCTGAACGGTTTTCTCGTCGAGTTTTTGGGTCATTTCCGTCTCGATAAAACCGGGAGCGATGGCGTTGCAACGAATATTGCGAGACCCCAGTTCCAGGGCGATACTCTTGGTGAATCCAATCATTCCAGCCTTTGAGGCGGCGTAATTAGCCTGACCAGCGTTCCCC
>NZ_JBAVZJ010000237.1:0-3699 GCF_049588695.1 Robiginitalea sp. | reverse complement strand
ACATAGTGTATACTAAGGATTGGAGGTTATCCTTTGTGTTAGCTACCTGATTCACCCCCACCTGTTTCCCAACTTACTCCAATAGAGCTAAGAATTCATTTTCGGAAATAATTGAAACCCCGAACTTTTCCGCTTTCTCTCGTTTGCTCGGACCCATTTTATCCCCGGCGACCAGGTAGGAGGTTTTGGAAGAAACCGATGAAGCTACTTTTCCCCCGTTTTCTTCGATGCGCTTTTTCAATTCCTCCCTGCTCAGGCCCACAAACACCCCGGACACCACAAATATCTTGCCTTTGAGCAGGTCGGTTCCCCTTTGGAGTTGTTCGGGATCCAGCTCAAACCTCAATCCATAGGACTGCAGTCTCCGGACTAACTCCTGTTTTACCGGATCCGAGAAAAAATCCACAACGCTTCGGGCAATGCGCTCTCCAATTTCATCGACTTCAATGAGATCCTCGACCCGGGCTGCCATCAGCGCTTCTATACTTCCAAATGCCCTGGCTAGTTTTTTGGCTACCGTTTCTCCGACGAAGCGAATACCCAGGGCAAACAGGACTTTTTCAAAAGGAACCTTCCGGGAGGCTGCGATCCCATCCAGTAAATTATTGACCGACTTTTCAGCCATCCGGTCCAAAGGGAGCAATTCTGCTTTGGTCAATGTGTATAAATCCGCATAATTCCGAATCAATCCCTGCTGAAAGAGCAATTCCACTGTTTCACTACCCAACCCATCGATATCCATGGCTTTTCGTGAAATAAAATGTTGTATGCGCCCGGTGATCTGCGGAGGACAACCTGTGTCGTTGGGGCAAAAATGCTGGGCTTCACCCGCTTCCCGAACCAGGGGGGTATGGCATTCCGGGCACTGGGTGATATAGTGCGTGGGGTCGATGTCCGGGGGCCTCTG
This sequence comes from Robiginitalea sp., assembly GCF_049588695.1. GTDB lineage: Bacteria > Bacteroidota > Bacteroidia > Flavobacteriales > Flavobacteriaceae > Robiginitalea. Next base: position 2,792 of record NZ_JBAVZJ010000237.1, on the reverse strand, counting down.
ACTCAAATCAACAGCTGTTATTTTAGGGATTATCTCCCCCCCTTTCTCCACGTAAACCATATCTCCTTCGCGTACATCGAGCCTGGCGATCTGATCCGCATTATGCAAACTTGCACGCTTGACCGTCGTCCCCGCAAGTAATACCGGTTCCAGATTGGCAACAGGGGTAATGGCGCCTGTCCTGCCCACCTGATAACTAATAAACCGGAGCCGGGTAAGGGCCTGTTCAGATTTAAACTTATAAGCAATGGCCCATCGGGGGGCCTTGGAAGTGTATCCCAATTCTTCCTGAAAACGCAGTTCATTCACCTTTACGACGACGCCATCTGTCTCATAGGGCAACTCGTGCCGATGAGCGTCCCAGTACTCCAGAAATTCTAAAACCTCTTTCATCGTCATACAGACGCGGGCCGTATTTGGGACCTTAAAGCCCAATTTTCTTGCTGTTTCGAGGAAGTCCCATTGAGTCGTAAAGGTATTTCCAGTTCCGGTGACCCCGTAGATAAGGCAATCCAAAGGGCGTTCTGCAACCACACTGCTATCCTGCAACTTCAAACTGCCTGAAGCCGTATTCCGCGGATTCATATAAAGATCTTCTCCATTGGCCAACCGTTGCTCATTCATTTTTGTAAATCCTTCCAAAGGCAGGATAATCTCTCCCCGAAACTCAAACCGGCCCGGAAATGGCACTTTTAACCTCAGGGGTACGGAGCGAATGGTTTTGACGTTTGTAGTGATATCATCTCCCTGAATACCGTCTCCACGGGTTACGGCCCGCTGCAGTATATTGTCTTCATAGGTCAGGCTGATAGACGCTCCGTCGTACTTCAACTCGCAGGTAAAGCTCAGGTCCACTGTGCCAAGCAAGCGCTGTATGCGTTGTTCCCATTCAATGAGTTCTTCAACTGAATAGGAGTTATCCAGGGAATACATAGGAGTTTCGTGGCGGACGGTGTTGAAATTTTTGGTGACGGCACCCCCTACACGCAATGTGGGTGAGGTGGGATCGTAATATTCCGGATGTGCTGTTTCAAGGGCCTGAAGCCGCTTTAGCTTCATATCAAACTCAAAATCACTAATCTGAGGCTCATCCAGAACATAATACCGGTAGTTATGTTCTTGCAGTTCCTTACGCAGTAGTTCAATTTCCTGGGCTACAGTGCTCATAAGCAAAAAATTATAAGTGTTTTGAAATCCCGGAGGCTTGGTAAAATTTGCCCCGGACAAAACGCTCCTTTCCAAAAATATCTTTTTTTATCTCTATTGATGAGAACCCGCGCGTTTGCAAAAGATCACGAACAGAATGTGCATGGTTCTCGTGTGTTTCGAGGTACATCCAACCTTCCTCCTGTAAATTCAGCGCGGCATAATCACAGAGGTGACGATAGTAAAGCAAGGGATCTTTATCGGGTACAAAGAGTGCCAGATGCGGTTCAGCACAACGGACATGTGCCTGCAGGCTGCTGGATTCGCTTTTGGGAATATAGGGAGGATTGGATATGAGAATGTCGTATGAATGTGTTGTGGATTCGGGCTTGCAGAGATCTCCTTTATAAATATGAACCTCCAGGTCCTGGGCCGCGGAATTATACCTTGCAATCTCCAGTGCTGCATCAGATATATCAATGGCATATACCTCAGCATGAGGTATATACTGCTTTAAACCTAAAGCAATGCATCCACTTCCGGTTCCCGCGTCCAAAATTACAGGAGTGTCGTTTTCGGATGAAAATTGGGCGGCTGCCCAGGTCACCAGTTCAGCCGTTTCCGGCCTTGGGATTAAAACATCCGGGCTTACACGAAGGGTCATGTCCATAAAATAAGCCTGCCCTGTAATGTATTGCACAGGCCGATGTGCTTTGAGCGCGTCCAAAGCCCCCGACAAAAGTGCGGCTTCATCCTCAACCAGTTGGGTAGCGGGCTCCATGGCTATAACGGTTCTCGGGAAATTAAAATAATACGCAATCAGTTCATAAAATATGGCGTCGATTTCCGCTATTGGATGCGCTGCAGATAATTCCGATCTGAAACGCCTGCGAAGTTCCTTTAAATAAATAGCGCTCATGCCTTGTGAAGCGTTTTTGACATCCATACCGTACAAACCGTATGTCCTGTATTGCCCATAGGCGCCTCGAGGTAGGAAAACCCATTTCTCCGATACAAGGACTGCGCAGCCTCCATATATGGCATGGTCTCGAGATAGCACTGCCGGTATTTAAAGGTCCGGGCCTTTTCCAGGGCCGACAACAAAATACGCTCGCCCCAGCCCTGTCCACGTATTTCTTTCCTGAAGTACATCTTTTGCAACTCGCAGACCCCCGAATCTCCGTTTTCCAGGGGGGCAATGCCTCCCCCACCCCAAAGTTGCTCACCGTCCGTGAGCACCCAATAAACAGACCTCGGCGCCTGGTAGTAGTTGTAGAACGCCTCCATCGAGGGGTCTGAAAATGCACTGCCTTTTTTTGGCACGTTGTACTCGACCAAAACCTGCCTGATAATCTCCGCCATTGCCGGGCCATCTCCCGGCAATACAGGACGTGCAAAAACCTCGGGGGTAATCATTTTCTAAATACTATTTTTACGGGGTGAATATACACGAAAAATACCTTTTGCGCTGCCTGCAAATCGGCGAAAACGGACTGGGTTCCACCGCCCCCAACCCGATGGTAGGTGCTGTTATTACCTATAAAGACCACATTATCGGGGAAGGGTTTACAAGCCCGTTTGGGGGGGCACATGCGGAGGTAAGGGCAATCGACTCGGTGACAGACAAATCCCTGTTAAAAAAGACT
>NZ_JBAVZJ010000236.1:0-7515 GCF_049588695.1 Robiginitalea sp. | reverse complement strand
GCCGGTATGGTCTGGGGGTATGGCTATTATCATAAAAGCGTTAAAACTGCGCTCTATTTCTTCGGGTTTCAATTGCTGCTCAACGCCTCCTGGAGTATTGTGTTTTTCGGGCTACAGCTCCCATTGCCGGCTTTGGTGGTCCTGCTCATTCTACTGATCCTGATCGTGATGACTATCCGCAGGTTTTATCTGGTAAACCGCACGGCGGCCTACCTGATGGTCCCTTATCTTCTTTGGGTTGTATTTGCAGGGATCCTTAATTTTAAAATCGTTCAGCTGAATTAAATACACTATGCAAGGATACATTCTAGCCCTTGACCAGGGAACAACAAGTTGCCGTGCGCTCGTTTTCAACCGGAAGGGCACCATAATTTCAACGGCCCAAAAAGAGTTTGAGCAACATTTTCCCAAACCGGGTTGGGTGGAACACGATGCCGGTGAAATATGGGAAGTTCAGGCTGAAATGGCGGCCAAAGCCCTGAGGCAGGCAAATCTGAAACCTTCCGATATTAAAGGCATAGGTATCACCAATCAGCGCGAAACCGTGGTGGTATGGGATAAGAATACCGGAGAACCCATCCATAAGGCTATCGTATGGCAGGATAAGCGTACCGCTTCGTACTGTGAGGCCCTTAAAAAAGAAGGGAAACAAAAAATGGTGCGGGAAAAAACGGGTTTGGTGATTGATTCCTATTTTTCAGGAACCAAGGTGAAATGGATTCTGGACAATGTACCCGGGGCCCGGGAACGTGCGTTGGCGGGAAACCTCCTCCTAGGGACTATTGATACCTGGCTGATCTGGAAAATGACCGCCGGGGCCCTCCATATTACGGACATGACCAATGCCTGCCGGACCCTTTTCTTTAACCTGCATACCCTGGAATGGGATACTGAAATGCTCGATCTGCTGGGAATCCCTGAGAGTATGTTACCTGAGATTCGGGAATCCAGTGAGGTCTACGGCCATACCTCAGCAGCTTTTCTCTCCAAGGGAATTCCCATTGCAGGGATTGCGGGAGATCAGCAGGCTGCCCTCTTCGGACAGATGTGCACGCGGGCTGGAATGGTCAAAAACACCTATGGCACGGGTTGTTTTATGCTGATGAATATCGGGGATAAACCTATCGTCTCGAAAAATAACCTGCTCACTTCGGTCGGCTGGACCCTGGGAGGGAAAACCACCTATGTCCTGGAAGGGAGTATTTTTATCGCCGGGGCCGTGGTGCAATGGCTCAGAGACGGGATGAAACTCATCGAAAATTCAAAGGATATAGAAGCTCTCGCCACCCAGGTACCCGATTCCGGGGGTGTGTATTTGGTACCCGCCTTTGCGGGGCTGGGTGCCCCCTACTGGAATCAGCAGGCCCGGGGTAGTGTTTTCGGGCTGACCCGGGGCAGCACCGATGCGCACCTCGCCCGGGCAGCCGTGGAGTCCATTGCGTATCAGACCATGGATGTCCTGAGCGCTATGGAGGCAGATGCGGGCATCTCGATCAGTGAACTCCGGGTAGACGGAGGGGCCTCAGTCAATGGATTACTCATGCAATTTCAGGCCGATGTACTCAATACCCATACGGTCCGACCCGAAATTGTGGAAACCACAGTCATGGGGGCGGCCTTCCTCGCGGGACTGGCGGTGGGGTATTGGGAAGATCTGGTAGAAATCGAAAAACTCTGGAGTGTTGATGAGCGTTTTGCCCCCAGCGGAGATGCTTCGGAAACACGTCAGGGAATAAAACAGTGGCACCGGGCAGTCAGAGCGGTTGAATACTGGGCGGCCGACACAAATACCCTTGAGTCATGAGTGCGATTACAGCTGAATTCATCGGGACTTTCCTCTTGATTTTACTGGGATGTGGTGTAGTTGCCAATGTCGTCCTGAAAGATACCAAAGGACACAATAGCGGGTGGATCGTCATCACCACCGGATGGGGCCTGGCCGTATATGTGGCCGTCGTCGTGGCCGGGCCGTATAGCGGTGCCCACATAAATCCGGCGGTGACCCTGGGGCTTGCTGTCGCGGGAAAATTCCCCTGGGCAGATACCGGTAGCTATATCCTGGCCCAGTTTCTCGGGGCTATTCTCGGGGCTTTTGCAGTCTGGGTGGTGTACAGGGATCACTTTGACCGGACGGAACTCCCCGGTATGCAACTTGGGGTTTTCAGTACGGCCCCGGCAATCCGCAATACCTGGAGCAATCTGTTCAGCGAGGTTCTCGGGACATTCGTACTGGTTTTTACCGTCCTTTATTTTACGGATGCGACCCTTGTGGAGGAAGGCACAATTATCGGGCTCGGATCCCTTGGGGCACTGCCGGTAGCCTTTTTAGTTTGGGGCATCGGTTTGAGCCTGGGAGGGACCACGGGATATGCCATCAATCCGGCCCGGGATTTAGGACCACGCATTTTGCACGCCCTGGTACCCATGAAAAATAAAGGTTCAGGAGACTGGGCGTATAGTTGGATTCCGGTGGCAGGCCCTGTAATTGGTGGCGTTCTGGCGGCCTCCCTTTTCCTTGCACTTTCATAAGGGACACTATCCGAAGTGCACCCTCGTCCTGTTAGAACAAACCTTTAAGGTCCTAATATTTTATTTCATCCGGTCCGGGTAATCGGAAAATACCCCGTCGACTCCCGCGGCCTTTAAGCGCTGGAATTCATCGGGATCGTTGACGGTATAGGTGTACACTTTAAACCCGGCTTCGTGCAATTTGGCCACATTCCCAGCATTGACTTGAGAATAATGGGGGTTGATGGCTTCAGCATTCAACTCACGGGCTACTTCAATGGCTTCCAGGGGGTCCCCTTCGGTCAAAACCGCAATACGGCCTTCAGGACTATACTCCCTGTATTTTCGCAACTCTTCCCAGTTAAAACTGGAGACGATAAACTGGGATTCAGACCATTCTGGTTTTGCGGAATACCCCTTAACAATCTGGTGAATATTATCGGCGATCTTGGTATCCTTTAACTCGATATTCAGGGCAACCCTTCCATTGATCTGCTTTAAGACATCCTGCAGCATTGGAATGCGATGCCCACCGTCCAGGATGAGTTTCTTTAAATCAAAAATATTGTACTCCTTAATATTGCCGACGCTATTGGAGAGTCGATCTACGCGCTCGTCGTGAAATACCACAATCTCCCCGGAACTGATCTGGAAGACATCGATCTCTATCATATCCACCCCCAATTCAATCGCTTTCTCCACAGAGGCGAGGGTATTCTCGGTTTCATAGCCCATCGCTCCCCTATGCCCTATAATCAAGGGTTTATCTGATTGTGTTGTACAACCCATCAGTATCGAAAATAAGACTAAAAACACAATTTGTTTCATGGCTTTCGCTTTGGGCCAAAAATAAGTATTCCAACAAAATATCAGTAGATATCACGGATAAAGAAGGAGAAATGTCTCAATCCCTCTTCAGGGGACCTTGAATATAAAGGATTCCAACGGCGCAAGATCCACGGCAATGGCCCCACGACCCTCAGACACTTCAAGGACAGCTTTCACATTTCCGTAAAGCATTTCTTCCAGGGGATATTCCCCGGTTTCCAGATCCCAGGTCTCTATGATATGGGGCGGGACTTTCAGGCTGAAAGAATACGATTTTTGGGCGTCAAAATTGCTTAAAATGACCAGGTGTTCCTTCTCAGACCAACGGACGAAAGAGTACACCCTGTGATCGTAGGTAGGGGTGTGCTCTTTGTTGTAATAGTGGATGTCTTCATAGGCACCCATCAGCGCCTCACTTTGAATCGTAAAATTCAGGAGCCTGCTATAAAATTCCCGCAATTCCTTCTCTGTATCTGTGGACTGCCCCCCGTCGAATTTTTTGCCATTCACCCATCGCTGCAGGTGGGGTACGCCTATGTAATCAAAAATAGAAGTGCGGGACGGAGCGCCAAACCCGGCATTCTCAGCTCCGGGCTCCCCAACTTCCTGCCCGAAATAAATCATGGTAGGGGCCGTACTCAACGTCGCGGAAACCACCATGGCCGGTTTACCTTTCTGGGCATCTCCGGCAAACTCAGGGGACGGAAGCCGCTGTTCGTCATGATTCTCAAGGAAGTGCAACATATGGTGCTCAATATCCTTTAAACCGTTTTGAACCACCGGGATATGATCAGTCCACCCATAGCCCTTTATAATGTGCTTCAGACTGTCGTAAAGCTCCACCTTGTCGTATAAATAATCCATTTTTCCCCTTTGGATGTAGTCGCGATAGCGCTCCGGGTTATAGACCTCCGCCAACAGAAAGGCATCCGGGTTTTTCATCTTAATTTGTGAATTCAGGTAGCTCCAGAATTCTACTGGAACCATTTCGGCCATATCATAACGAAACCCATCTACCCCAATGTCCAGCCAGAATAGCGCAATGTCCCTGAATTTTATCCAGGTCCCGGGAACATCTTTGTCTGTCCAGAATTCAAAGTGCCGGGAATAATCCATTTGCGCGTACTCCGGGGGGAGTAAATCAAAATCATTGGACCCATCGGGGCGTACCCCGTAATTGAGTTTTACGGTTTCATACCAGTCATTGGCATCGGGCCGGGCAAGGCGGGAGCCGTTCCCGGTCCATTTAGCGGGATTTTCAGAAAAAGTGTTGTCCGACATGGGGTGCGGGTTGCCCCCAAGGGGCTTATACCCCTCCTTCCATTCAGGTACCTGGAAGGCCTGCCCCGGGATATAGTAAAAGTCGTTGTCCCTCGAATACTCAAGGTCGGTATTGTCACCGGCTCCAAAAGGCTCAAGGCCTTCCGGGGTACTGCTGCCCTCGTAATTCCGGGCCACATGGTTCGGAACAATATCGATCAGCACTTTCATTCCGGCCTTGTGTGTCCTCTCGACCAGGAGACGGAATTCCTCAAGGCGATTCCCCGGGTCTTCTGCAAGATCCGGATTCACATTGTAATAGTCTTTTACCGCATAGGGCGAGCCGGCCCTGCCTTTAATGACATCGGGGTCGTCGTTAGAGATACCGAAAGCCGTATAATCGGTTACTAGTGCATGATGGGGTACCCCGGTATACCAGATATGCGTTACCCCCAGATTCCGTATTTCTTTCAGGGCCAGAGGAGTAAAATCCGCAAACTTGCCCACCCCGTTTTCTTCCAGGGTGCCCCAGGGTGTATTTGTTGTATTGGTATTTCCAAAAAGACGTGTAAAAACCTGATAAACAACTACTTTTCCGGATGTTTTCATTGGGGTGTCTGGAGTTTCAGTTGGGAGATTGTTTTTGTCCTGGCCGCAGGAAGTTAGGATCAGGGTGGCGAGTATTCCATAAAATATCTTCATGAATGTTATTCCTTGCTGATGTAAATATAGGGGCCCGGGGCTTTTAATGTCAAATGCCCGGACCAAATCACTGTTTCACCCCTGTGCAGTTCCCGAAGGGATTTCCCCTCCAAACCCAGTTCCCGAAAACGCTCCAGGGGAAATTCAACCGGGGTTTCATTCTTATTGAGTAGCAGGACTGCGGTTTCTCCTTGATACGAGCGCACCAGGACATACACCCCTTCCTCAGGCACAAAATGTAGCGTTTTTCCTTTCTTAAGGGCAGGACTGCCCTTGCGAAAGTTCAGTAAGGTTTTCAGATAATCGCGCATCTCCCGGGCCTCGGCCGACAATCCTTTGCCGGTAAAACCATTTTCGGGATCTCCCTTCCATCCGCCTGGAAAATCGGACCGAATCCGTCCATGATCTCCCGGTTTGGCACTATTGCCCACGAGAATCTCAGTACCGTAATAGATTTGTGGAATACGGGGTGCCATCAGGATAAAGGCCATTGCCATACGCGTTAAAAGAGCCGATCCGCCCAATTGGGTGAATAACCGGTCCATATCGTGGTTGTCTCCAAAGAGCAACAGGTCGTAGGGGCGGGTATAGTGAAAATCATTGGCCAGGGCTTCGTAAATCTTAATAAGGCCGCTTCCCCAGGATTCTGGTTTTGTAAGGCCTTCCACAATCGCCTTTTGCAGGGGAAAATCCATGGTAGACCTGAGGTAGGAGCGATAACTGTTCCCCTTCCGGGCCCCGTCCTGCCAGTAACCCACAAGTAGCGGATTGGTACTCCATTCTTCCCCGACGATATTGAAGTTCGGATATTCTTCCATCAAGGCCCGTGCCCACTGACTCAAAAAGTCCTTGTCGGGATATGGGTAGGTGTCCTGTCGAATTCCGCCGAGGTGCACCGTTTCCACCCACCAAATGCTGTTCTGGATCAGGTAGGTCGCCATAAAGGGATTGTCTTGATTCAAATCGGGCATGGACGGGACAAACCACCCTTTCTCCATGAGATTGCGATCCGTTTGAGCCGCATAAATATCCTGGTTTACGGTCCGCCGGTGATTGGTTACCGTGAGGGGTTTCCCCGTTTCGTGATTCTCTTGAAAATTGATCCAGTCCGGAAAAGGCAGATCTTCCATCCACCAATGGTACAGGCCACAGTGATTGACTACCTGGTCCATGATGAGCTTCAGGCCTTTCTCACGTGCCTCATCGCTGAGGGCACGATACTCCTGCAGGGTGCCAAATCTCGGATCTACCCGGTAGAAATCGGTTATCGCATAGCCGTGGTAGGAGGTTCTGGGCATGTCGTTTAGCAGCATGGGCGTAGGCCAGATTGCCGTAAATCCCATGTCCTGAATGTAGTCCAGGTGCCCGCGAATACCCTTTAAATCCCCCCCGTGCCGGGCGTAGTCATCGGAACGGTCCACCCCCTGCTCCCTCAGACCCGGGAAACTGTCATTGTCGGGGTTTGCATTGGCAAAACGGTCGGGGGTAATGAGGTAAATAACATCTGAAGCATCAAAACCTACGTAGTCTTCTCCTTGCCTTTCCCGGGCCCTGATCTCATACGAAATTTCCCTTTGAGGATACCCCTTCTGCTCCAAAACGAGTTTGATTACTCCGGGTTGAAGCCCTTGATCCAAAAAGAGATCAATAAATAAATAATTGGGACTGGACCCCGGGTGCCAGGCCTCCACCAGGATACCTTCTGCCGACACCTTTGGGGTATAGGCTGCCAGGCCCTCTCCGTGAAGCATCAATTGAAGGCGGGAATTTCGCATACCCGCCCACCAGTTGGGAGGTTCTACACGGATTGCAGGGTCCTGCCCCCTAAGATCCTTCGTGCCTCCAAGCCCTATGACTCCCAAAAGAATGAGTAATATCTGAATACCGGAAACATATCTGATTTTACTTCGCGTTAGGCACATGCACTTTTTTTTGTGGCTGCAGAACCACCCGCTGCTCATTCACACGAATGGACATCTGTTCTTTGGAATCCAGATAAAACAGGCTGCCCTCGGAAGACACTTCCACTTTCAAAATGCGATGTCTGAAATTGATTTTAAAGGAATACGACTTCCATTGTTTCGGGATACGCGGGAAGAACGAAAGCTTGTCATCAATCACGCGCATACCCCCAAATCCTTCGACGATACTCATCCAGGTTCCGGCCATAGATGTAATGTGCAAGCCTTCCTCTACTTCCCGGTTGTAGTCGTCGAG
>NZ_JBAVZJ010000235.1:0-2234 GCF_049588695.1 Robiginitalea sp. | reverse complement strand
TCAATTTCTGAGCTTCTTTGTACTTTTGGAGGCCAACAAAATCCGATGCGAAAACTCAAAAATGAAGAATTGGGCCGCTTACAGGTCACCGAATTTAAGGATGCCCCTAAAACCCCGGTAGTCCTTGTACTCGACAATGTCCGAAGTCTGCACAATGTCGGGTCTGTATTTCGGTCGGCTGATGCCTTTCGGGTGGAGAAGATTTACCTCTGTGGGATTACGGCTACCCCACCACATAAAGATATTCGAAAAACAGCGCTGGGAGCCACCGAGAGTGTCAACTGGGCTTATGCTGGTGAAACCGCATCCTTGATCGATACCCTTCGGGATACCCATCAGGTATGGGCCGTGGAACAGACCGAGGGCTCGGTTTCCCTGGAGGGATTTCAGCCTGATGCCGGGAAGCCCTATGCCTTTGTTCTGGGGCATGAGGTAAAAGGCGTCGCTCAGGAGGTTATCGACAAATGCCAGGGCGTAGTTGAAATACCCCAATTGGGAACGAAGCACTCCCTGAATATTTCCGTTGCCGCCGGAGTGATTCTCTGGGATTTTTGGGTAAAGACCACGGGTAAAACAATATCCGGGGAATAGGCTGGCCACCCTGACAGTAAAGAATTCCTGCGTTATGTGATTTTCAATCTACACAGTCCAGCGAAGCGGATTTGGGTGTAATCGCGCCGAGAGTGCCCCTCAGCCCTGCTTAAGCAGGACATGGGCGATCATCTGATCCAGGATCGTGTGGTAATCTTCCGGGCGGGAAACAAAATCAAGGTCTCCGGCGTCGACAATCAGGGAGTTGAGCCCGGGGGTATGCTTCATAAAGTCAAAATACCCGCTCTGGATTTTCTCGAGGTATTCCGCAGGTATGCCTTCTTCATAATCCCGACCCCTGCGCGCGATTTGTTCGAGCAGCCTGCCGGTGTTCTGATAGAGGTATACGTATAGTTTGGGTTTGCGGACTTCCCGGTACATGACCGAGAAAAATTTCCTGTAGAGTTTGAATTCCTCTTGCCCAAGGGTGATTTTAGCAAAAATCAGACTTTTATAGATGTCGTAATCACTCACGACAAAATTTTTGAAAAGATCGAGTTGTCGCGTCTCTTCTATAAACTGCTGGTACCGATCCGCCAGGAACGAAAGTTCCAGCGGGAAGGCATAGCGGGCCCGGTCCTGGTAGAATTTGGGTAAAAATGGGTTGTCTTCAAAGCGCTCCAGTATGAGTTTGGCATTCAGGTCTTCGGAAATCTTGCGCGCCAGGCTGGTTTTCCCGGCACCGATGTTCCCTTCGATGACGACGAAGCCGAGAACATTAAAAAACAGTTGACGATTTTTATAAAGGACGATTGAGGTCCGTTCCAACCCGTTTTTGTCTGCACATTCCTGAAGGAGATTGCGATGATCCTTGCGGAGGACAGGATGGTAAAACTGGGGTGCGATATCGGCCAGGGGCCTGAGGACAAACCTTCTTTTTTCAAGACTGGGATGCGGCACGGTAAGGGTATCTGTGCGAATGATCTCGCCTCCATAATAGAGGAGGTCGAGATCCAGGGTTCGGGAGCGATACCCTCCGGATGCAAACCGCTCACGCCCGGCCGCTTTCTCGATTTGCAGGAGGCACTGCAACAGACCCTCAGGGGGAAGTTCAGTGCGCAAGGCAATACAGGCATTCAGGAAATCTCCTCCGTCAAATCCCCAGGCTGCGGTTTGATACACCGGACTGATGGCCTCGATCTCCCCGGCCACGTTCCCGAGGGAAAAAATGGCTTTCTGAAGATAATAGGCCCGGTTTCCGAGATTGCTTCCCAATGAGATGTAGGCGAGAACCGGCGCTTTTTTCATCCCTGCCAATGTACGTAAAACGGATGGTTTATACCTTTGAATTTCGTGCTTTCCGCCCCTGAGTATTGCTGAGATAGTAGGAATGAATCCGTATCTTTACAGGATAGAAAAAGAAAATGCTATGGCCTTTTTGAGGAATTTGCTGGCTTCCATATTGGGCACGCTTGTCGCTCTCGGAATCCTGTTTTTTATGTTTTTAATTTTCGCAGCCCTGGCCGGTGCCGGTGATGAGGTACGCGTTAAAAAGAATTCGGTGCTCAAACTCGAGTTTCCCTTTCCGGTATCTGAATACTCGGCTGCAGACCCGGATGATCCGTTTACATTGTTCTTTGAACCAAAAATGGGATTGGATCAGATCTTACAGGCTATTGAAGTGGCTAAGGGAGACGATCGTA
>NZ_JBAVZJ010000234.1:0-2472 GCF_049588695.1 Robiginitalea sp. | reverse complement strand
AGATGAGATTATTATCAATGCGGACGGGACGCTCGAATTCCCGGATTCAAACGGAAATGGGACCCCGGATTACCTGGACAATACCTTCCCGGAGAATTCCTAATTTGGAAATTCCGTTAAAACTCGGGGTAAGCATGCTACCCGTCTGATTTCTCCGGACCGGGTATACCCGATCAGAATTTAAACGAAGGCCCCAGGATCAATTGGGTGGGACGGGTATCCAGGCGTATACCCTCAATTTCCCCACCGATAATATCGGCGTAGTTTGGGCCGAGGCCGCGCTCCCATCGCAGGTCTATCCCAATTTTTCCGAGGTTTAACCCCCCTCCAATTTGAAACCCAACGGAAAATTGATTTTCCACATCCCCGAGGTCGACGTCCTGCAAGTCTGAATTCAAGACATACTGAAAGGCCGGTCCGATAAAGCCGTGGAAAATTTTCAAAAACCTGTGGCCAAAGAGTACCGGAAGATCGAGTTTTTGCATCTTAAAATTTTCACCTGAATAATCGGAATTCACCTGGGTAAAGACAAGCTCCGGCCTCACATAAGCCCGGCCACCTATGCGCCCCCAAATCCCAACATGATAGCCAAATTTCGTGTCCGCACTAATTTCCGCGATATCATTAGCTTTAATGTCACCTGTATTGCTGTAATTCAGTCCGGCTCTGAGTCCGAATCCAGAGCCTCCGCTTTGTGCAAAAGAAATGAGACCGATAAGCAGGAATCCTGCAAAGAGTAGATTTTTCATCTGTTTATTTTTATTGTTTTTAATAGGTCAGATGTAATTCGCCAATAACAATCTCGCTTGGCATTGAGAATTGTTATGGCTCATTTCATATAGTGTTCTTTTAAAAGGGCCTTTTTTGTTCAGGCCTTGCGTGGTATTACTTTGAAAACGGCCTTTTCAATGGCTTTAGTATTCAGCCCGTATTTGTCCATCAGTTGCTCCGGAGTGCCGCTCTCTCCAAAAGTATCCTGGGTGGCCACAAATTCCTGGGGTGTCGGCAGGTGAGTAGCCAGGACGCGTGCCACGCTTTCTCCAAGGCCCCCTAAATAATTGTGCTCCTCCGCCGTGACCACACACCCTGTTTTTTTGGCAGAGGCCACGATGGCCTGGGCGTCGAGTGGTTTGATGGTGTGGATATTGATAACCTCTGCAGAGATGCCCTGCTCAGCCAGATTTTCTGCGGCGACAAGGGCCTCCCAGACCAAATGCCCTGTCGCCAGCACAGTCACATCTGTGCCGGGTTGCAACATAAGGGCTTTCCCAATTTCAAAGGTTTGGTCCACAGGGGTGAAGTTCGCGACTTTGGGCCTTCCAAAGCGCAGGTAAACGGGTCCTTCATGTTCGGCAATGGCCAGGGTGGCTGCGCGGGTTTGGTTGTAGTCACAGGGATTGATCACAGTCATTCCCGGGAGCATTTTCATCAAACCTATATCTTCCAGGATCTGGTGGGTCGCTCCATCTTCCCCCAGGGTAACCCCGGCATGGGAAGCGCATATTTTAACGTTTTTCCCCGAATAGGCGATAGACTGGCGGATCTGGTCGTAAACCCGTCCGGTCGAGAAATTGGCGAAGGTCCCTGTAAAGGGAATATATCCTCCAATGGTGAGCCCGGCGGCGATCCCCATCATGTTGGCCTCAGCGATCCCCACCTGGAAAAAGCGGTCGGGGTTTTCACTGATAAATTCATCCATCTTTAGCGATCCCACCAGGTCTGCGCACAGGGCGACTACTTTAGGGTTCTTCCTGCCCAATTCGGCCAGCCCGGCGCCAAAGCCACTCCGGGTGTCGTTTTTGCCCTGATCTGTATATTTTATCATCGGTCTTCTGGTTTAAGTATTAGTAATCCCCCAGGGTTTCAGGGTTTTGGGCAAGGGCGGTTTCGAGTTGCTCATCATTGGGTGCCTTCCCGTGCCAGGCATGGGTATGCATCATAAAGTCAACCCCGTTGCCCATCACTGTATCCATGATTATGGCCACGGGCTTCCCATTTCCGGTAAGGGATTTCGCCTTTTCCAGGGTAGTGATAACTGCCTGCAGGTTATTTCCCTCCTTTAATGTTAGCACTTCCCACCCAAAGGCTTCAAATTTGGTTTTAACATCGCCCAGGGGCATCACCTCTTCCGTCGGGCCATCAATCTGCTGGCCGTTGCGGTCCACCGTGGCGATGAGGTTGTCGATACCTCTTCCGGCGGCAAACATCACGGCTTCCCATATTTGTCCTTCCTGCAGTTCCCCATCCCCGTGGAGGCTGTAGATCAGGTGCGGGTCTTTGTTAAGTTTTTTAGCGAGTGCTGCTCCAATGGCCACCGACATGCCCTGTCCTAAAGATCCGGAAGCGATACGAATTCCGGGCAGATGTTCGTGGGTGGCCGGATGCCCCTGCAAGCGGGAATTGATAAGGCGGAAGGTGCTGAGTTCTTTCACCGGGAAGAACCCCCTTCGCGCCAGCACGCTGTAGTAGACC
>NZ_JBAVZJ010000233.1:0-3417 GCF_049588695.1 Robiginitalea sp. | reverse complement strand
GGACACTGGTATCCGGGTGTGAGCTGGCAGACTGGTTTGCCTTGCGTTGTATTATAACCACTGATGATTCAAAGCCAAAGCCCGGACCGGGAGTTGAATTAAAGATTCTTTTTGTCCCCAAAGAGGCGATATCTATTATCGACACCTGGAGTGTAGGAGGTCTCAGAGGTACTGGCAGTCATGATATTGAGATAGAAGGCACTTTTGTCCCTGAACGATATGCCGTTGACTTTAACAGTCCGGTGAGTATAGATACTCCGTATAGCCGATTACCTATCGGCTGTATGAACTCCGCTGGTAACGCTGCAATGGCATTGGGCCTGGCTAAAGCCGCCACAGACGAATTGATAAAAATGGGGAAAGAAAGAGTAACTCCTGGAAAAAATCCAGATTTAAGAGATCGCGCTGGGGTTCAGGCTGTCGTGGCCAAAAGCCTTTCCAGCCTTTCCGCCAGTAGTTCGCAACTGTACGGAAGCGTCTCAAACCTATGGGAGGAGTCCTTAAAAGGAAACGAGTTTAGCGATGAGTTGCTGGCCGATGTTTGGGCAGGAGCCCATGTTGCAGCTACAACAGCAAGATCAGTAGTCTCCGATATTTTTGCCGTAGCCGGAACTTCAGCATTGTATACTAAATTTCCATTCGAAAGGATTCATAGGGATATCCACGCCGTCCTGCAACATGGCATAATTCAACCCCATTGGATGAATCAAGCGGGGATGGCCTATATGGGGCTCAAGCCAACGGCTGCCATGTTCCGGATATAGTAAAAGCTATATTCTATTCTGCCCTTAGGGCTGCTTTTTCAGCGTACATACGCTGGGAGACATTCTTTCTCAAAGACTGGAAATGACCCGCTGGAGCTTTTCAGTGACTTCCTGGGCCAAGGTCCCTAATTCGGGGTTCTCGACCGCCTGCATGGAGGCCATGGGGTTTACTGCGGAGACTTCCACCTTACCCCCGCCGGCGTCCTGTACAATCACATTGCACGGCAACATGGTCCCTATTTTGTTTTCAGCCTGTAAAGCATTGTAGGCGTATTGCGGATTGCATGCGCCCAGAATCTTGTATTTTGGCAAGTCCACGTCCAGTTTCTTTTTCATCGTTTGGGCGATGTCGATTTCTGTCAGGACACCAAAGCCTTCTTCCTTTAAGGCAGCCGTCGTCGCTTCTATGGCTTTCTCGAAATCCAGGGTAAGGGTAGTACTAAAATAGTAGTTCATAGCGGGAAAAATTTATGGTACAATGAAAGCCGATAAAGGCCAGGAATAAAATTACTAAATCGCGCACACTTTACAGGCCAAAAAAGGGCGGGCCGCTTCTGATTTCATTTCTTCAGGAGACAGAAGGATCATGTAGTATTTAATTCAGCCCGAAAGCAGGTTTACTTTGAATAGTATTAAAAAGTCGTGTATGAATTTAAACCTTACCTGTGATTCAGTCCTTTGATCACCTCTTAGCCTGTTAGACCGATCAATTTAAACCAAGGTTATTCTTTCTGCTCAATTTCGTATCTTGACCTATGATCCAGGGCCTTTCTCTTTGAAAGAGGCGACTCTGATTCCTGACCTGATATGTACGCTTTTTACGATTATTTAGTCCTTCAAAATGAGTAAAAGAACGGATAATACAGGGTCCCGAAACCCCCTGGGGGCCAGTTTTGTTCCTGGTATTTTAAAAAAGCAGTTCTCAAAAAACCCGAAATGGCATCCGGGAGACGAGACGACGGATAAGTATACGGCATTACTTTGGCTGGACATTTGTGATTTTTCCACCCTTTGTAACCGCCTGATGAATGACAAGGTTAAAGGCGTAGAGGCGATCACCTCCATACTCCATGAGCATTATGGGTTTTTGCTGGAGAGGATTACCAAATGGGGAGGGGAACCTTTGTTCTTTGCCGGAGATGGTATTATGGCCGCATGGCCGGGAAACAAGAGTGAAGCTGAAAAATCAGTCGCCCATTCTATGGAATGTGCCAGAGAAATTCTGCAGCAAAATCAAGTGAAGGATGACCGGGGCCGGTCGATAAGCCTGCACCTTGTAATGGCTTATGGGCCGTGGCATATGGCGGAAATAGAAGCTCCCGGGGACAAAAAATTATTTACGTTTTACGGGGAAGTATTCGACAATCTCCGCCTGGCCTCCCGCAATACGGCTAAGGACATCCTGCTTGCACACGAGTCGGCTATGGAACATGTGCCACAAGGGGTACCCTCCCAAAAGGTGGAGTTCGAAAGCACCACCCTTGAGGATCTCAATTTTGAATTGCCTGAGTATACCGTGCCCCAAAGGGTTGAACCCGTATTCAATCCGCCTACCCTGAAGGAGCTCAGAGCGTTCATCCCCCCTACGATCCCCGAGCCCCTAAGTGCAGAAAGGCTTCAGTGGCTCTCAGAAATCAGACCGGTTACCAGTCTTTTTCTAAGTTTTCCATTGGTCGATGACAAAAAGAAATCATTCAGGGATGAAATCGACAGAATTGGAAGGGTTGCCAAACCATTGGTCGAAAAGTACGACGGCTTGCTGAACATGTTCTGGGTAGATGAAAAAGCTACAAATATGCTGATTTGTTTCGGGCCCTCTCCCTCTGCCCATAACAACAATCCTGAACGCAGTGCCAGGCTGGCCTTTGAACTGAACCGAAACCTGGAGGGTGAAGGGTTCAGCAACAGCATTGGAATCAGTACAGGGAGCGCGTATTGTGGAGTCATAGGCACGGATGTTTTCCGGCAACACACCGTAATCGGGGATGTGGTAAACCTCAGTTCCCGGTATTCACAGGTTAGCACAGGAGCCGTTGTTTGCGACGAAGCGACTTATCTGGAATCCAGAAAATCCGTGGAATTTGGCGAACCCTTTACCACTGAGGTCAAAGGCTACTCCGGAACGGTTCAGCTTTTCCCGATTAAAGATATCAGAGAAGAAGAAACAGCCACCCCTATTGGGATCTGGGAAAAGGAATTGCAACAGATTCTCCGGCTGATCGGAGAGAATGGGAGGAAAGACACACTTGTATTTATCGAAGGCCAGAGCGGTATGGGCAAAACCAGCCTGCTACATGAACTCCGGGCGAATATTTCCACCAATGATCACGTTATCCTGACTTCAGGGGATAAAATAAGCCGCAATATCCCATATAGCATTTGGGATGATGTTTTTTCAAGTATCCTGGAAATGCACCTTACGGATGGAGAGGGGCTACAGGGAGACAGTACGGCTGAGCTTGAAGGTGCGTTTGGCGAAAGGGCGTGCCTTTTGAATATTGTACTGAATACGAACATTGAAGATAGTAGTCTTGTAAAAGAGTTTACCCCGACTCAGCGGGTAAAAGCAACCCACGACCTTTTGATGGAGATTTTAAAGAAAGAAGGTGAATCTCACAAACTGGTCATCCTGATCGACAATGCACAGTGGATC
>NZ_JBAVZJ010000232.1:0-12855 GCF_049588695.1 Robiginitalea sp. | reverse complement strand
TTACAGTTCCCAGGGGGATATCGAGCTCTTCACTGGCCTCCTGCTGGGTCATTCCTTCGAAAAAGAGTGCCTCCAGCACAATCTGGTATTTCGGTTCTATCTTATCGAGCTGCTTTCGCATGTCCATCAGCTCGGGCTGAATCCCTTCCACACCTAGGTTATATACGTCTGAAACATCCATTTGGATTTCTTTATCGGACTTATTCCCTAAACTTCGCAATTTATCGATAGCCGTATTACGGGTGATGCGAAAGAGCCAGGTAAAGAGTTTGGCCTTAGACGCGTCATAGGTATGTGACTTATTCCAGATCTTGATAAAACTCTCCTGAACGACGTCCTGTGCGAGCTCCTCGTTCCGGACGACTTTAAAGGCTACCCCGTAAAGTGTATCGCCATAGTGTTCGTAGAGAAGCGAAATGGCTTTGTCATTGCTCTCTTTGAGCAATTCTACAATATGTTTTTCCAGCAGGGTGCTCATCAGTTGGGAAAGGCGCTAAAAAGGAAGATTAGGTTTTGACTGCTTTCCTTTGAATCCTATATAGATTAACGCTAAGATAAAGATTAGATTGTTACTTAGGTCATGTGCGTTTCCCCAATTTGAATGGAACTCCCGCCGGCGGTAGGGAAAGGAACTTCTGGCTCCAAAGGCTATTCCGGAAGGAACTTCAGATGGCAAAGCCAATGGGGGTATAATGGGCAGAGGTCCCTACACGTCCGCCGGGAACTGAAATCAAATGATATTTACCTCGGGAATAAGATCTATCCCATAAGTGCTCCGGACTTTATCCTGTATGCTGTGTGCCAGATCGAGAAGCTCTTTTCCACTTGCCCTTCCGTAATTGACCAGTACCAGCGCCTGCTTCTCGTGCACCCCGGCATCTCCTTTTCGATAGCCCTTAAAGCCGCATTTTTCAATCAACCAGCCTGCCGGAACTTTCGTCATTCCTTCATTCTGGGGATATCCGGGCAATTCTGGAAATTTTTTTTTGAGGGCTGTATACTGCTCCGTGCGGATCACGGGATTCTTAAAAAAACTCCCACTATTCCCCAGAACCTTTGGATCCGGGAGTTTACTCTGGCGGATCGCAATGACGGCCTGAGCGACATCCAGGGGTGTGGGTTCTGTAATCCCCCTTTGGCTTAACTCGCTTTGAATGGCCCCATAGGATGTGGATACTTTATGATTTGTCCTGGTAAGTCTCAGCGCAATCGAAGTAATAATATAAGCTCCTTTTCCCTCCCGCTTAAAAAAAGAATCGCGGTAGCCGAAATTGCAGTCTTCAGCGGTAAAGCGGCGGAGCCGTCCGGTTGACATTTCCAGGGCCTCACAGGCATAAAAAACATCTTTGAGCTCAACCCCGTAAGCCCCGATATTCTGAATGGGTGTCGTACCGCATTTCCCGGGAATCAGTGCCAGGTTTTCAAGGCCTCCCAGACCCATTGACAGACTCCACATGACCAGTTCATGCCAATTTTCACCTGCCATGGCCTGGACGATAGCCGTTTTTCCATCGTCCTCCAGGATTGTCTTGCCCTGAATATTTATATACAGCACCAGAGCTTCCACGGGAGCTGTGAGTAGCATGTTACTCCCGCCGCTAAGTACAAAGAGCTTCGGGCGGTTTTCGAGTTTCAACACATTTTGTAAACTGGCCACGGATTCGATTTCCAGAAATTCCCGTGCCGGGAGGTCAATCCCAAAGGTGTTATAAGGTTTTAATGAGATATTTTTTTGAATCTCCATCAGCCCGGGTATATTTCGAGGGCTTTTCCGAGAATCTGAACAGCCTTTTTCAGTTGTGCCTTTTCCAGGACATAGGCAATCCGGACTTCCCGGGTCCCTAGGCCCGGGGTCGCATAGAAACCGGCGGCAGGTGCTACCATCACAGTTGCACCTTCCCATTGGAATTCTTCGAGTAACCACTGGGCGAAATGATCCGCATCTTCCACAGGCAATTCCACCATACAGTAAAAGGCCCCCTGGGGTCTTGCGATCCGAATCCCTTTTATTTTTGACAGCTCTTCCAAAAGCAGATCGCGCCTTGAGGTGTATTCCCGAATAACCTCTTCAAAATAAGAATCCGGTGTATCCAGGGCAGCTTCACTGGCAATTTGGGCAAGGGTAGGGGGGGAGAGCCTTGCCTGGGCAAATTTCAGGCATACCGCCATCAGGGGAGCATTTCTACTGACGATACAGCCGATGCGAGCCCCGCACATACTGTAACGCTTGGAAACCGAATCCACCACTATAGCATGGGCTTCCATTCCGGGTTCCTGAAGAATGGAATAGTGTTCTTTACCGTCGTATGCGAATTCCCTGTACACTTCATCCGCGATCAGAAAGAGGTCGTGTTTTCGCACCAGCTCTGCGAGTTGCCGCACTTCTTCCCTGCTGTAGAGGTAGCCTGTGGGATTCCCGGGATTACATAGCAAAATGGCCCGGGTCCGGGGGGTGATATAGTCCTCAAAAGATTCTACGGGGGGAAGCGCAAAATTATCGGAAATGTCCGAAGCTAAGGGGATAACCTTCACCCCATTTGCCACTGAAAACCCATTGTAATTGGCGTAAAAAGGTTCGGGAATAATGATCTCATCGCCCGGATCTGCAATACATCCCATGACAAAGGAAAGGGCCTCAGAACCTCCTGTGGTGATCAGGATTTGTTCCGGGGTGACCTCGATTTCGTGGCGGGTGTAGTACGCGGCAAGTTTTATCCTGTAACTTTCATTACCCTCACTTCTGCTGTATTCCAAAACTTCAATTGGCGCCTTGCGCACGGCATCGAGTGCTCCTTTGGGCGTTTTTATATCAGGCTGGCCGATATTGAGGTGAATCACCTCAACCCCTCTTTTTTTGGCAGCTTCAGCGAAGGGAACCAACTTGCGTATGGGGGAGGCCGGCATGGAAAGGCCTTTTTTGGATAGAGCGGGCATAGGTATGGAAAGTTTAAAGACAAAAATGAGAAATCCCTTTGGAGTAAACAACACAAATAATCCCCTGCCGGATAGGCCTATGAGAAAGATCACAGGTAAAAGGAATGTTAAAATAACCCATGGTATTGTTTTTTTGTCTAATTTAAAGATATACGAATCTAGTTATGAGGTCTTTGCGAAATTCTATTTTTTCGGTTGTTGTGGCGTTCTTACTTGCCTCAGGATCTGTTATGGCCCAACAATACCTGCTCCCTTCTGGAAAAGAGCGCACAGATCGTATTCGTTTCGAGCTGATTAACAACCTGGTGATTATACCCATGGAGGTTAATGGGGCCTCCCTGAATTTTATCCTGGATTCGGGAGTGAGTAAGCCCATACTTTTTAACCTGACCGGGCAGGACTCCATAGAGCTGCGGGAGGTCTCCCCAATTACCATTCGCGGTTTGGGAGAAGGGGAACCCGTGGAAGCTCTTCGCTCTTTGGGCAATACCTTTAGCGTGCAGTCCCTGAAAAATATAAGTCAGGAACTCTATGTGGTTTTGGATAAGGAGATGAATTTTTCTTCCAGCCTCGGAATTCCGGTGCATGGCATCATCGGTTACGATCTCTTTAAGGATTATGTCGTTGAAATCAATTACAGCAGGCAATTTTTACGTTTTCACAATCCGGAGACCTATTCCCGGAAAATCCGTAGAGATGAGGTTACCCTCCCGCTAACTTTAAAGGAAAACAAAGCCTATCTGCACGGTTCCGTGGTGGTCAATAACCAGGATGAGGTTCCCGTAAAACTCCTCATGGATACCGGGAGTAGCGATGCCCTTTGGCTCTTTCCCGATGCTGAAAAGGGATTGACTGTACCGGATAAACATTACGAAGACTATCTCGGTAAAGGCCTCAGTGGTACTATCTATGGCAAGCGAACCAAAATACAGCAGGTGCGACTGGGAGACTTTGTCCTAAAGGAAGCCAAAGCGGCCTTCCCGCAAATGGAATCTTTCAGACTCGCCACGAATTTAGGCGATCGCAATGGCAGCGCAGGGGGAGAACTACTGAAGCGATTTAATATGGTTGTGGATTATCCCGGACACCGCATTACCCTTTCGAAAAATGCTTTGTTCAATAAACCCTTTCAGTTCAATTTGGCCGGGATAGAACTGGAGCATGCGGGGATTCGATATATCGCTGAGCGCATCGCAGATTCGAATGGTTTTGTCCAGAATGATGACAATTCTTTTAGCAGTGTACAGATTATGGTGGGTTCCCAGACACGCCTTAGCCTTGTCCCGGAGATTGTGGTTTCGGCCATCCGGGCAGGAAGCCCTGCTGAGGAGGTTGGCCTGAGGACCGGAGATGTGATCCTGGCCGTGAATGGCAAACCTGTCCACCGGTATAAATTGCAAGAGGTCATGGAAATGATCAATAGTAAAAAGGGCAGGTCTATTCGAGTCCTGATCGAGCGGTACAATCAGGATTTGTTATTCTCCTTTGTCGTACGGGACTTATTTGAGGAATAAAAAAACCCCGCGGTTAGTCGGGGTTTGTATTCTTTCGGTTGAACTGTATATTACTTTCCGTTTGCAGCTTTAACAGTTCCCTTAATCTTAAGGATTTTTGTGGGCGTATCTGCATTGGAGAGTACCGTGATCGCCTTGCGTATCGGACCAGGACGATTGGTGTCGTATTTTACCTGGATCTCCCCACTTTCACCAGGCATAATAGGCCCTTCAGGTTTCTTGGGAATAGTGCATCCACAACTTGAGCTCACTTTGCTGATAATCAAAGGCGCGGTTCCGGTATTCTTAAATTCAAATACCCGTACCCCGTCACTTCCTTTATCAATTTCTCCATAATCCACTGTATCAGAAGTGAATTCGATTTTGGCTACTTTTTCCTGGGCCTGAACCCCCAGAGTCATCAGGCTGATAAACAGCACAATTGCCAGATTTTTCATAGTCATTGAATTTGGGTGAACTTCAAATGTAGCCATTGGGGCTCCAACATCCAAAATTCTTTTGTTTTCTATAAACGTTACTTATTTTTGTTTCGTATAATCGTGTCCCGTCAATTGGGGTTTTCAGTGGTTTTTAACATCTTTGCACCCTCTGGGACATACCCCTGATTTCAAAAACCATACCACAACATGGAAATCCCTTCAAAATACGATCCGCAGCGCGTAGAACCTCAATGGTATTCCTACTGGATGGAGCACGGGTATTTCTATTCACAGCCCGATGAGCGGGAGCCTTACACTATAGTTATCCCTCCTCCCAATGTAACCGGGGTCTTGCATATGGGCCATATGCTGAACAATACGCTTCAGGATGTATTGATACGACGGGCGCGGATGCAGGGACGAAATGCGTGTTGGGTTCCCGGTACCGACCACGCCTCTATTGCTACTGAAGCCAAAGTGGTTGCCAAATTAAAGGAGCAGGGAGTTTCCAAAGATTCCCTGAGTCGGGAGGAATTCCTGGAACACGCCTGGGAGTGGACCCGTGAATACGGGGGTGTTATCCTGGAACAACTCAAAAAACTGGGATGCTCCTGTGACTGGAAGCGCACAGCTTTTACCATGGATCCACAGATGGAGGCTTCCGTTATCGCGGTATTTGTGGATCTGTATCAAAAGGGACTGATTTACAGGGGATATCGGATGGTGAATTGGGACCCGCAAGCCAAAACCACCCTCTCGGATGAAGAAGTGAATTATGAAGAAAGACAGGGGTTTCTCTATCACATCGCGTATCCTGTGGAGGGGACGGATCAGAAGGTAATTATAGCCACCACCCGGCCCGAAACACTCTTGGGCGATACTGCGGTTTGTGTACATCCTGAGGATGAACGCTACAGCGATCTCAAGGATAAAAAGGTACGGGTACCTGTTTGCGATCGCGTGGTTCCGGTGATTCAGGATACGTATGTAACGATGGACTTTGGAACAGGGTGTCTTAAAATTACCCCTGCCCATGACGAGAACGATTACCAGATCGGACAGCAACACGACCTTGAGATCGTAGATATATTTAATCCGGATGCTACGCTAAACTCGAATGGGCTCCACTATGAGGGTATGGATCGGTTTGAGGCCCGTAAGGCCATTATTAAGGAGCTGGATGCCTCAGGATTTTTGGTGAAGACGGAGCAGTATACCAATAAAGTGGGAACCTCTGAGCGGACCGGTTCGGTTATAGAACCCCGGTTATCCGACCAGTGGTTCCTGAAGACAAAAGAGTTGGCCGCACCGGCCCTGGCTGCGGTACTCGAAAACGGGGAAGTGAATCTGGTGCCTTCCAAATTCGAAAATACCTACCGCCACTGGATGGAAAACATCCGGGACTGGAATATTTCCCGCCAACTTTGGTGGGGGCAGCGAATCCCGGCTTATTATTACGGTCCGGGCAAGGATCAGTTTGTGGTGGCAGCGACTGTGGAGGAAGCTCTGGAACTGGCCCGTTCACAAAGTGGGAATCCCAAACTGAAATCCGTCGATCTGCATCAGGATGAAGATGTACTCGACACGTGGTTTTCCTCATGGATCTGGCCCATAAGTGTTTTCGGGGGGATATTGGACCCGGAAAACGATGAGGTTTCGTATTACTATCCGACCAGCGATTTGGTAACTGCCCCGGATATCTTATTCTTCTGGGTGGCGCGTATGATTATGGCCGGGTACCATTTCCGGGGAGAAAAACCTTTTAGTACGGTTTACCTCACGGGATTGGTACGGGATAAGCAAAGGCGAAAAATGTCGAAGTCACTCGGAAATTCACCGGATGCGCTGGAGCTGATTTCCCAATACGGGGCAGACGGAGTTCGGGTGGGACTGCTGCTCAGTGCACCTGCAGGAAATGACCTGCTCTTTGAAGAGAACCTGTGTCAGCAGGGCAAGAACTTTGCCAATAAGGTCTGGAATGCCTTTCGACTGGTCCAGGGTTGGGAGCAAGCGGAGATCCCGCAGCCCGAGGCTGCGCGCCTGGGGATTGTCTGGTACAGGTCGCGATTTATGAAAACGCTGGAGGAGATTGAAGGACATTATGAAAAATACCGAATCTCAGATGCGCTGATGGCGACCTATAAACTCATCTGGGATGATTTTTGTTCCTGGTTGCTTGAAATTGTAAAACCGGCTTATCAGGCTCCAATAGATAAGGCTACTTATGCTGAGGTGATTGAGCTTTTCGAAGCGAACCTGAAGTTGCTACATCCCTTTATGCCTTTCTTAAGCGAGGAGATTTGGCAGCATATGGCCCCGAGAGCAGCGGACCAGGCGCTGATTGTTGCCCCATGGCCTGAGCAGGACTCTTTTGACCCGGATCTTTTGGAGGCCTTTGATTTTACACGGGAAGTAATTTCCGCGGTACGGACCATTCGCAAAGAGAAGCAGATACCCTTCCGCGATGCTGTGAGTCTGTTTGTCCTCAACGAAGAAGGTACAGATCCCAAGTGGGATGTTTTAATTCAAAAACTGACAAATACAGCAGAAATCCGGGATACCGACCAGGCTCCGCAGGGGGCGCTTTCTTTTCGGGTGAAAAGCAATGAGTACTATTTGCCGCTCACCGGGGTGGTGGATGTAGCTTCCGAAATTGAGAAAATAGAGGAAGAACTCACATATACCCGTGGATTTCTGACTTCTGTGCAGAAAAAACTCTCTAACCGGCGTTTTGTGGACAATGCCCCGGAAAAAGTAGTGGCCCTGGAGCAGAAAAAAGCCTCGGACGCCCAGGCCCGGATTGAAACTCTGGAAAAAAGCCTGGCCAATTTAAAATAGGCTTTTTCGGGAAGGTCAATATTCCAACCTTACAGCCTTTGACTATTTTATTCGGGAACAAGAAGCAAACATTTTACACTAAAAAAGCCAGTCCGCGGACTGGCTTTTTTTGAATTAACTAAACTTTTCGACCATGAATAAAGCTGTACCTTTATCATTGGCTAAAGTACCCTAAAGAAGCGGCGGTTGGGATTAGCGTAAAACAAAAAGTATTAATACAAAGTTAATCTGCTTAAGAAGGGCTTAAGAAGACGGATTTTACGGAAAGTCACTCCATTTTTATACCATGGTGCGCAAACGAATTTTCTTTATAACCCTGTTTGTCATTTCCATCATTGGGCTCGCCGTAATCCAATATCGATACCTTAAGATTGGCCTGAACCTGGCCCGGGTGCAGTTTAGCCAGAAAATTGCGCTGGTGGGGGCAGATGTGCAAAAGGATTTGTTCGGGCGGAATCAGCTCACGTTCCTTCTCGCCAATGCCCTGGAAAAGGACACGAGTTATTTTAAGGCCGAGCCGGCCGTACTCGAAGATGCTTCCCGATATTTTTTGGAGGATTACCTGAAGGAGCGATTGGTAGACCACGAGATCGACCGGGAGTTCATTTTCACACTCAAGGCCCGTGACAGCAGTTTCTACTTGCGTTCCGCCCAAAAACCCCGGGAAGCGGAAAAAGACTTCCAGTACCCCATTGAGGTGAAGGGATACCTCTCGGATCGCCTGGATAAACGGGTGGTACTTCAACTTGAATTTCAAAACATGGATAGGTATTTCCTTTCCCAACTCAATGGTCTGACCCTCCCGAGCATCCTCTTTCTTTTGGGGATTCTCGCGGTTGTTTTATGGGTGTTGAGAACCTATTACTGGCAGCGAAAGGTGATCACCACAACCAATGCCTTTATCAATAACCTGACCCATGAACTCCGAACCCCTGTTTTTTCCATCAGTCTGGCGACTAAGATCCTCGATGCCAAAATAGGGGAGGAGGAACGCGAATTTACAGGGCGAATCCTGAAAGAAACTAAGAAGTTGACCAATCATATCGACAAAGTCCTGGAGTTGGGGGCCCTGGAACACAAGCGTACTGTCCTGGATACCGAACGTTTGGATTTCAGGCCCGCTTTGGAGCAAATTTGTCTTGATTTTGCCGGGCTTTGCGAGCTTGAGGGGCAGCCCTTTAGTTATGATCTAACCCCCGGGCCCTATCTGATGAAGGCCTCCGTTTTCCATCTTGAGAATGCGGTGAACAACCTGCTGGATAACGCGAGGAAGTACGGAGCAGATACGCAAATTCAGCTGACCGCTTCCAAAAAGGGGAAGCAACTTGAAATTCGGGTAAGCAATGGAGGAATGCCGATCCCTGCCGGTGCCCTGGATGAAATCTTTAAAAAATATTACCGGATACCGGACGGGGACCGGCAAGGTGTCAGGGGTTATGGTTTGGGGCTGAGTTATGTTCGGACAGTGGCCGAAAAACATCAGGGGCGGGTCAGTGTCAGTAGTGATCCCGGAGAAGGTACCGTTTTTTTGTTTGTCGTACCTTTGGAAAAGGATGGATCAAAAGATGTATAACCTGCTGCTGGTGGAAGATGACACTTCCCTGGGTTACCTGCTCTCTGAATACCTTAAAATGAAGGGGATGGAGATGTTATGGGTCAAGAACCCAACAGAAGTCTTACCCCTTTTGGAACAACGAAACTTCGACCTTGTTATCCTCGATGTCATGATGCCCGAATTGGACGGCTTTAGCCTGGGTGCTGAAATTCACGAGCGCTATCCGGACATTCCTTTTCTGTTTCTCACTGCTAAATCCATGAAGATCGATGTGTTAAAAGGGTTTTCAGTCGGGGCTGTGGATTATCTGAAAAAACCAATTGACGAAGAGGAATTGGTGGTGCGCATAGAAACCCTCCTGACCCGTCTGGGTGGATCGTCATCTGAAGAAGTGGCCCTCTCGGACCTTGGCGGGTACGAGTATGACCCCGGGAATCAGTGCCTTCGCTTCGAAGGAGAAGAAATCCCCCTGACCACCAGGGAGAATGAACTCCTCTCATACCTGATCCGACATCGAAACCGCCTGTGCTCCCATGCAGACATCCTTAAGCGCATTTGGGGGCGCAACGACTACTTCAACAGAAAGAGCCTGAATGTCTTTGTAACCCGCTTGCGAAAGCTGCTCGAAAATGACCCGGATTTAAAAATCGAAAATGTACACGGGCAGGGCTTTATTCTCCGGGTGCCGGATTAGTCGAACGCTTTTCTGGTGGAAGTTTCGTATTTTTAACCCAAAAAACAACATGAAAAGATTTTTGATTTACACTCTGTTCCTGGGGCTCTTTATGACCGGTTGCAGCTCGGATTCAGACTCAGATGACAACGAAGTTGATCCTATTCCTGAGCGGCGCACATCAATACCTGACAGTGCTTTTGAAGAAGCCCTGGTCGCACGCAACCTCGATGATGAGGTCGATGGCTCAGTCCTCACCTCCCGCATCGAAAATATTGCCCGGTTGGATGTCAGCAATGAGGGAATAAGTGATCTCACAGGTATAGAGGACTTTACTGAGCTCACGGACCTTAATGTACGCGAGAACACTTTGCAAACCCTGAATCTTACCTCAAACAGGAACCTTCTTTTTGTTTGGGCTGAAGATAATGCGCTGACCAGTTTACAACTTGGGAGTAATCAGAATATCGAAAAAGTTGGGGCCTCCGGGAATCAATTGACTGGGCTAACCGTAACCGAATACACGACCTTACAACTCTTAGATCTGGCCGATAATAATTTGGCGAGTATGGATGTTTCCACCCTTCCCCTTCCCACGTTCAATGAGTTTAATATTGAGGGTAATCCATTGATATGTATTCTGGTAAGTCCACAACAATTGGATGACATACCTGCTTCCTGGTCCAAGGATGAAGAGGATGCGTATGCCCTGGATTGTGAATAATACCTGTATTGGAGGTCCTGGGATTTGTTGTCTTTTATTTAATTTGATTCAGTTTGGAAACCTACGCCACCGCCTTGTTATACGCCATTCCTTTTTTTATCCTGCTGATGGGGATCGAAATTGGCTATGGTTATTTTAAAAAAAACCAGAAGTACAAGGTAATGGACACCCTGAGTTCCATAAGCTCCGGCCTGACCAATATTGTCAAGGATTCCCTGGGCCTCGGAGTTATTCTGGTGAGTTATCCCTATCTGGTGGACCACCTTGCTGTTTTCCATATAGAGGCGACCTGGCTCGTTTGGGTCATCGCCTTCTTTGCCATTGATTTTGCGGGCTATTGGAATCATCGTCTCAGCCATCATGTCAATATATTCTGGAATCAACACGTCATACACCACAGCAGCGAAGAGTTTAACCTCGCCTGTGCCCTCCGGCAATCCATTTCCAACCTGATCGGGTATTTTCCGCTTATGTTACTGCCAGCCGCCCTGCTCGGGGTACCCGCTGAGGTCATCGGAATTCTGGCCCCCGTCCATCTTTTTGCACAATTCTGGTATCACACCCAACATATCGGTAAAATGGGCTGGTTGGAATACGTTATTGTTACGCCCTCCCAGCACCGGGTACATCACGCGATCAACCCGGAATACATCGATAAGAACCTCGGGCAGGTACTCTGTGTCTGGGATCGACTCTTTGGCACCTTCCAGGAAGAACTGGAATCCGTACCCCCTCAATACGGGGTTTTAAAACCGGCCCATACGTGGAATCCGATTCATATTAATTTCCAGCACCTGTGGGGGATTGCCCAGGATGCGTGGCGCACGCGCAGCCTTAAGGATAAGATCCGCATATGGTTTATGCCGACGGGTTGGCGCCCGGCTGATGTAGCTTTGGAATATCCCAGACGGGGTATCACAGATGTCTATCACTTCAAGCGATACGACCCCCAGGTCTCTCCATATCTCAGGGGATACGCTATTTTCCAGACCCTGGCTACGCTGGCACTGCTCTTGTTTATGTTTTATAATTATTCGGCCATTGGGTTTGAGGGACTCCTGCTTTTCGGGGCTTTTATCT
Source organism: Robiginitalea sp. (assembly GCF_049588695.1). Classification (GTDB taxonomy): domain Bacteria; phylum Bacteroidota; class Bacteroidia; order Flavobacteriales; family Flavobacteriaceae; genus Robiginitalea. The sequence continues at coordinate 1,118 of NZ_JBAVZJ010000232.1, read as the reverse complement.
TTGTAGGTATCTTCGGATATACCACCCTTATGGATGGAAATCGATACGGTGCCTGGATTGAAGCGGCCAGAGCGCTTGCCGGTTGGATGGTATTATCCCTTACCGGGGATTGGTTTGGAATTGAAAACTTTTGGGCCGGCGGTCCACGGTTGGTTGCTATTTACTTCGGAATAACACTGGCCGGTGCTTTGTTTTTCGGTTTTATCGAAAAGAACCCCCAGCACCAAACAGTCCGATCCTAAAGGCATTCAGGTGAGTTTGCGAACGTGGTTTTCCACGAGTTCAATATAGGTTTGCATGGCTACCTCCGGGGAAACGTCCTGAGCCTGAATCAGGGCATTGGCTTTAAAGGCATTAATAAGCGGGGTTTTACTCCCGGGATTGCTGTAATTATTATGCGCTATTTTGTAGTAAGCGTAGAGTTTTAATAGCAGATCAGCGGGGAGCAGGCGGTTGTAGTTGTTGATATAGGCTACCGCTTCCTCGAATTCCTTATGTAATTTTTCATTCTTCATCCTGGGGTGCCAGGGTAGCGATACACGTTTCGGCACCCACCACTTTTTGGTTGAGCTTTACGGTTATCGCGCTATCTAAAGGTAGTAACAAATCTACTCTTGAACCAAATTTGATGAAACCCGCGTCTGAACCCTGTTGCACACTTTCGCCGACCTCGGCGTAATTTACAATTCTCCGGGCCATCGCCCCGGCAATCTGACGGTAGCCGATTTCCCCGAAAAGTGGGGTTCGAATCACGACTGTCGTTCGTTCGTTTTCGGTACTGGATTTCGGATGCCAGGCCACCAGGTACTTGCCCGGGTGGTATTTGGAATAGGTAATAGCACCGCTCGCCGGGTAGCGGGTAACATGGACGTTCAGAGGTGACATAAAAATGGATACCTGTATCCTCTGGTCCTTAAAATATTCGTTTTCCGTCACTTCCTCTATTGCGACCACTTTCCCATCGGCAGGGGCGAGGATCTCGTCAAAGTTTCTCGATGCTACGCGCCTTGGATTTCTGAAAAATTGCAGGATCAAAACAAGGACCAGGATGGCGGAAACCTGTACCAGGATCTTCAGCCACTGTGGTGTGATGAAGTAATGGGCCACCAGGGTAAGCC
>NZ_JBAVZJ010000231.1:0-2956 GCF_049588695.1 Robiginitalea sp. | reverse complement strand
ATAAATTTATCGTCCTTAAACTCCGAAAACGATTCGATTAATGCAAGATTTTCCATTTCTTACGCTACACTTAGAATTTTAAAACAACTTTTGCCTTTTGTATTTCGGAAAACGGAATAACTTCCTCTTTCCGAACCGTATGCTTCCCCTTGCCGATTGGCTTGGGTTCCCGCGCTTTCCAGCTCAGGGCAATCTCGTGCTCTCCCACCGACTCCAGGGTTCCTTTTATTTCCGAAGCTTCCGTTTTCACCTCGAGGGTTCTGCCCAGATGCTTGTGGTATTGCCTGGGAAGTTCCAGAAGAGCGGTAGCTCCTGCAGAACTCACTTCGAGGGAAAAATCGAACTCTTCCCTGTCGAGCTGGTGTTCAACAGCCCTGCTAATTTCCATACAATCCTGAAGACTTACTCCGTTATCCCCATCGAGTATAATGCGGATGCTTTGGTCTGATCCGACCTTCAGGGAAATCGGAAACAGGTCGGGTCGCTTTTCGAATGCGTCTTTCAGAAGCATTTCCACCCGTTGCTGCAACCCCCTGCCAGTCATTTTTTTCCTCTTAAAATAGTGGCAATAAAAGAGGGGACTTATGTCCCCTCATGAATACCAATAATTCTTTCAGTGGCGCAAATATACTACTTTTTTTGAATTCATCATATTCGATATGCGAAAACAATTCCACCCCTATTCTGGCGTTATTCCCAAATCCGAGTACCTTTAATCAAAGCTACTCATACACCCGACGATTCTATTTTATGGAAATCTTTTCTTCTTACAACCTCATTATAGAAGCCTGCCTGATCCTGATCCTGTCCTTCTGGTTCAACCATCTGGCCAAACGCACGAATATCCCCGCGGTTTTAATGCTGATTGCCCTGGGGCTTGTGCTGCAATACGCGATGAAGAATTTTGTCCGGGATTTGCCTGACTTTTTCCCGGTCCTTGAAGTACTCGGCATTATCGGGCTGATCATGATTGTCCTGGAAGCCGCCCTGGAACTGGAGCTCAGAAAGGATAAAATCTGGCCCATTTTAAAAGCCATGTCCGTGGCCGCCCTGGGACTGCTCGCCTCCACCTGGGTCGCAGCCTGGATTTTGCATACGTTGATTCCAGGCATGGAAATGGCCAATGCCTGGATTTACGCCACTCCCCTTTCCATCCTCTCCAGCGCCATTATTATTCCGAGTGTGGGCAGTTTGTCCATGGCTAAAAAAGAATTTCACGTATACGAAAGTACGTTTTCAGACATCATGGGGATTATCCTCTTCTATTTCCTGGCAGGGCGGTTAAACCCGGTAGAGGCCCAGAGTCCGGAAATCTTCGCAGGCAGTCTTGTGCTTACTGTAATCGTCGCCCTCATTGCGAGTTACGTCTTGATTATCGTCTTTCAGCAAATTCGTTCTCAGGCCAAACAATTTCTGCTCATCGCTGTTTTACTACTGCTCTATGCCCTTGGAAAAAAGCTCCACCTCTCCTCCCTGATCATCATCCTGATCTTCGGGCTGGTGATCGCAAATATGCGGTTGTTTTTCTTTGGCCCTTTAAAGCGCTTTTTAAAACCGGAACGCGCGAAACAGATCTACCACGAATTACACATCATCACCCTGGAGTCCGCCTTCGTGGTCCGCACCTTCTTTTTTGTAGTCTTCGGGATTACCATCGTACTTTCCTCCCTTTTGAGTCTCCAGGTTTTGCTGGTGAGCCTGGCTATCCTGATTTCAGTCTACGCCATACGCTTTGTCCTCCTGCGCACTTTTATAGGATCTGACATCACCCCACAACTTTTTATAGCGCCTCGCGGACTCATCACTGTATTATTGTTTTACGCCATTCCCAAAGACGCTGCCGTTCCGGGATTTGAACCCGGTATTCTGTTATTCATTATTATAGGTACGAGCCTGATAATGACCTGGGCGATGATCCGGGAGAAAAAGAAACCTGCCACACTACTCGACGACCTGGATGAAGAATTCGAACTCCGCGATGAGGCTTATGATTCTGAAGAGAGCCCGAAGTAACCCGCAGGTCATGGTATTGGACAGTTGGCCTTTCTCAGGGATTAACGATAGATTCCAAATGAAAAAGATTTCGTGCAAATAAAAAGGAATGACCCGCCAGGGGCTGTACCTCTGATGGGCTACAGGAGAATGGGATTCAGCCTGAAGTTGCCGGAAATATGCAAAGAATAGAACGGGTCTAATACACCTCCAGCTGGTATTGTTCCAGTAACAACTTCCAGTCGCGGGATTCCAGAATCTGGATCAGATTAGCAGCAATCTTCTTTTTAAGGGAATCATCGACCCCTTTATGGAGGGCCATGGCGTAAAGCTCGAGGTTGAAGCGGACAGGCAGAAGCTCCATTTCGGCAAATTCCGGGTTATTCCGCATTTCGTAAACCAACCAGGGTTCATCGTATATAAAGTACTCTACCTCATCTGCCGACAGTCCTGACAAGCCTGATTTTAAATTTTCGTAGGCAACCATGTTCTTGAAAAAATTTCGCTCCAGGTAACTCTCTGCAGCGGAGGCTTCCACAGTGCCTACCCTGGACCTGCTAAAACTTTCTGCCGAAAGATCCGCAGTGGCCAGGCGACGTACAGTAAGGCCGGAGGTGATGCTTGCGGTAAAAACGGAAATGATAACTACCGAGCAAAGCATCCAGATAAACGCGATGAGCCGGCCCAGGTTGGAAATAGGGACTTTGTCACCATATCCCACAGTGGTCATGGTTACGGCCGACCACCAGAAACTTGTGAGCAACCCCTGAAAACTCCGGTCAAAATGTTGATTCTTCCGCTCGATCAGCCAAATGATGATTCCGAAAAAAATGACCATTCCAATTAGGATACCTATAAGCAGGAGCACCCTGGAGTTAAAGAACTCACTGAGAAGGCCCGAAATTACATGCAAGCGGGAACTTGAGTTTTTGGCAACAATGAGGTTCCCGATATAAAATGCATG